>DQSN01000157.1 GCA_015663245.1 Leucothrix mucor | reverse complement strand
CTTAGTGGAAAGTGCTTGGATATTGAGGGTGGCAGTACTGCCAATGGAGCCTCTGTCATTGTTTGGTCTTGCCATGGAGGGAAAAATCAACGCTGGGTAGTTAGTAAGTAGCTAAGGTTTGGTTAGGATGTCTCTGTAGTGCTCGGTATTTTGCATAAATATTATTGTGCAGTATTGCAGCATATAAAAGATACAGAGATCCTAATTTTCATATCAAACAAATAAAAACCGCACAAAGCATTCACTTTGTGCGGTTTTTTTAGCGGTGATTTTTATAGATTAGATTCTATAAAAACTACATCAAAGGAATCATCAATAAAGCAACGATATTGATAATCTTGATTAAAGGGTTAATCGCAGGGCCTGCGGTGTCTTTGTAAGGATCACCAACAGTATCGCCTGTAATTGCAGCTTTATGTGCTTCTGAGCCTTTGCCACCGTAGTTATCATCTTCGATATATTTTTTAGCATTATCCCATGCGCCACCACCTGTGGTCATGGATATTGCTAAGAATAAACCTGTCACAATTGTGCCTATCAGTAAGCCGCCTAAAGCCTGTGGACCTAACCATAAGCCAACAATGAGTGGAACTAATATAGGTAATAGAGAAGGTATGATCATTTCTTTGATGGCTGATTTTGTAAGCAAGTCAACAGTTCGGGAATAATCAGGCTTTTCACTATAATCCATAATACCTGGTTTTTCTTTAAACTGACGACGTACTTCGATGACTACTGCGCCAGCAGCTCTACCTACAGCTTCCATCGCCATTGCGCCGAATAAGAAGGGAATAAGCCCACCAATAAACAAACCTATGATAACCATGTGGTTTGATAGATCAAAAGATAAATGTACGCCACCATTATTAGCTGATAGTCCATGTGTGAAGTCAGTAAATAAAACCAGTGATGCTAGTGCAGCAGAGCCAATAGCATAACCTTTGGTAACAGCCTTAGTGGTATTACCAACTGCATCTAAAGCATCGGTTGTTTTACGCACATCTTCAGGCAGGTTTGCCATTTCTGCGATACCGCCTGCATTATCTGTAATAGGACCAAAAGCATCCATTGCCACAATAATACCTGTCATGGATAACATCGAGGTTGCTGCAATTGCTATACCGAAAAGACCTGCAAAGTAGTGGGCAGCATATATGCCGATACAGATAACAATAACAGGGGCAGCCGTTGATTTCATAGAGATAGCAAGACCTGCGATAACATTGGTACCATGACCTGTGGTTGAAGCTTTTGCTAAATGTTTAACGGGTTTGAAAGACGTTGATGTGTAGTAATCAGTAACAACAACGAGCAGGGCGGTTACAGCCAGTCCTATCAAGGCACTAAGATAAATTGCACTGGAGGTATAAACTGTGCCGTCCAAGCTAGTTATTGTTGGTACTAACCATTCGGTTATAGGGTAGAAAAAGATAGCAGATAAAACGGCTGAAACAATCAAGCCTTTATACAGACCTTTCATTACCTTGCCATCATCGCCCACAGATACAAATAAAGTACCAATAATAGAGGCGATAATAGAAACTGCACCAAGCACTAGAGGGTAGATAACGGCATTAGAGCCGACGCCAAAAGTTAATGCCGCTAACATGAGTGTTGCGATAATAGTAACCGCGTAAGTCTCAAATAAATCAGCCGCCATACCTGCACAGTCACCGACATTATCACCAACATTATCGGCAATAACTGCTGGGTTACGTGGGTCATCCTCAGGAATACCGATCTCAATTTTACCCACTAAATCAGCGCCAACATCAGCGCCTTTTGTGAAGATACCTCCACCTAATCGAGCAAAAATGGAAATTAATGATCCACCGAATGCCAAGCCGATTAATGGTGCAAGGTCAGGGTCAACACTGTCTGCACGCATCGCAACAAGTAGTAATAAAAACCCTGTTACACCCGCTAAACCAAGTCCTACAACCAGTAAGCCAGTGACCGCTCCACCACGAAATGCAACTTGCATCGCAGGGTTTAAGCCATCCTTTGCGGCCTCAGCAGTACGGATGTTGGCGCGTACGGCAACGTACATTCCAATGTAACCTGCCAAAGACGAAAGTACCGCACCGACAAGAAAACCTATCGCTGTTAAAGAGCCTAATGCATACCAAAGTGCCACAAATAGCGCCACACCGACAATAGCAATTGCTGAATACTGACGTTTAAAATAAGCGGTAGAACCTTCTTGAATCGCTTTAGCAATTGCCTGCATCTCGGCATTGCCTTCGGGTTTTGAGAGCACCCAACGTATTGAATACAAACCATACAAGAGCGATGCAAAAGAGCATCCTAATGCAATATATAAACCTGCGGACATATAATGTTTCCTCCATAAAGGGGTAGTGGAATGAGTTAAAATAGGTGGAGAATCTTTAAAAAGTAGGTTTTTAAAGACGCCTTGTAAAAATCCTATAATGAACTTTAACTCTATTAATAATTATTATTGGTGTATCTAATATTAAAATAGCAAAGATATAAGGATAATCGAGCTGTTTCTTTGAGCAATATGATTAGCGTTTGATTTTCAACAATAAAAACTTATAGGAAAACTAAAATCATATTTTCCTATTCTCAGACAACTCTCCATCATCATGTTAAAGTGCGCGACATGCCTGAAACCTCCCTACCATCTGCCGATATTATCCTTACTACGCTGAATGCGCGTTATATACACACGGCATTTGGTTTGCGTTATTTATATGCAAACCTTGGCGGTTTACAGCAAAGAACCAGCCTTGATGAATTTACTATTCACGAGCGTCCGCTTGATATTACTGAGAAGCTACTCAATAAAAATCCTACTATTATTGGTTTTTCTGTCTATATCTGGAATATCAATGAGGTGACACAAACGGTTGCTTTGTTAAAGCAAATTTCACCTAAGATAGTAATCGTTTTAGGCGGTCCTGAAGTGAGTCATATTCCTGATCAGCCCGAGGTGGTTGAGTTGGCAGACTATGTGGTAAAGGGAGCAGGGGAAGTAAGTTTTCGTTTGCTATGCGAGCAAATATTACAAGGGGCTAAACCGCTAAATAAGATCATTGAAGGCGATGTGGTGAGCTTAGATAAATTAGCCTTGCCCTACAAATACTATAATGAAGAGGATATTCGTAATCGTATTATGTATGTGGAGGCATCACGCGGTTGCCCGTTTAAGTGTGAGTTTTGTTTGTCGTCACTCGATAAAACATCAAAGCCTTTTGAGCTAGGTGTTTTCTTAGAAGAGATTGATACTTTGTACCAGCGTGGTGCGCGTAATTTTAAATTTATAGATCGCACGTTTAATCTCAAAGTCGCGACCAGTGTGGCTATTTTAGAGTTCTTTTTAGAGCGAATGACCGATGATCTTTACCTTCATTTTGAAGTCATTCCTGATAATTTGCCCGATAAATTAAAAGAAACGCTGGTTCGCTTTCCACCTGAATCTTTGCAGTTTGAAATAGGGGTGCAAACCTTTGATCCTGAGATTCAACACTTAATTAGTCGTCGTCAAGACAATGACAAAACGTGTGAGAATTTACGCTGGTTACGCGAGAATACAGGCGCACATTTACATACCGATTTAATCTTTGGATTACCACAAGACAGCTTGAAAAATTTCGCTAAAAGCTTTGATTTGTTAGTGTCATTAAATCCACAAGAAATACAGATGGGCATCCTCAAGCGTCTACGAGGCGCGCCCATTAATCGCCATACCGAAGAATATCAGCTACGCTATAATCCACTGCCTCCCTATAATATTCTCAGCACACGAGATATAGACTTTACCACCATGCAACGGGTAAACCGCTTTGCACGTTACTGGGATATGATAGCTAACTCAGGGCGATTTATTAATACACTGCCTTATATCCTTGATGACGAACCTTTTAAACGCTTTATGCAGTTGAGTGATGGACTTTATGTTGCCGCAGGAAGCACATGGAAAATAGCCTTAAAACGCCTGTTTGATTTGATTTATAATGTGATGATCGCAGAGTTGTCTGCGGATAAAGAAGTGCTTAAAGCATTTTTACAAGAAGACTATCAACGTAGTGGTCAAAGTGGCTTACCTGCTTTTTTGCAGAATCAAAATGTTAAGAAAGTGCGAAAAATTGGTATGGCGAATAAACGCCAGTCACAACATGCAAGGTGATACTTCTTGTAGCCCGTTATGTAGCTCTGCGGAATACGGGAGATCGAAGCCACGTATTGTCCTGTATTACGTAAACTACATACAGGCTACGATAAAATTTTGAATAAATGTAAAATATAAAAATGCTGATTCTTTCTAACAACGTACAACTAGCCGATTGGGAGATAGAACTAACCGCTATCCGCGCTCAAGGTGCAGGTGGGCAAAACGTCAATAAAGTATCATCAGCAATTCACTTACGTTTCGATATTAATCACTCCTCATTACCCGCCTATTACAAACAGCGCCTACTAAAATTATCAGATCAAAGAATTACGAAAGAGGGCGTGATTATTATCAAAGCCCAGCAGTATCGCACGCAAGAGAAAAATAAAGATGCGGCTCTGCAACGGCTTAAAGAGTTAATACTATCTGCCACCGCACCCATCAAAAAACGTCGCCCCACCAGAGCGACACGTGGCTCGCAACGACGACGCATGGATAAAAAAACACAACGTGGTCAGACTAAATCGATGCGTGGTAGGGTTGATTACTAACCTCAGTCTCCCCAATAACCCTACAAAACCACTGCTAATCTTTGTAGGTGGTGCTTTAGATCATCGCTACAAACCTCTACTCGAAGGTGTTTATCAACCTTATCATTTTTACCACTCCCATCATCAAGATATTCACTACGCTTTGCACTCTGAGCGAAAGTCAATCCTAAAATGGGTGAAGCACTGGCACGACCATGCTCAATCGGTTTGCCTTATTGGGCATAGCTGGGGTTGTCAGAGTATTTTGGATACTGCCCATAAAATAGAACTGAAAAACAGCATTGATCTTCTTATTACGCTTGATCCCGTCTCACGAAAATTTATTAATCAACGCGCTAAAAAACCACACAGCGTAAAGCGTTGGCTTAATGTTTATATCGACGGAAAACAATCTCGTTTAGAGCGCTCTAATCTAATTGCCATTCTTGGAGGGCGCTGGGATTATCGAGAAAATGCGGATGAAAATATTTGTTTGCAACAGCAACTTGGTGAGGAAGTAACGCACGCCAAAGCACGTTTAATGTTTGCTGTTGTGGAAGAAGAGCTTGAGCGTGTTGTGTGATAATGCCAATCCTAAAAAGTATATATTAAAATTAAAGAGGAGACGGGGCTAAAGCCCCGCTTCCTAAATATCCGACTTTAAAAATGTAGCCAAAGCCTCTAAATCCGCTATGATGATTATTCCCCCGTTGCCTTTGTCTATTTGCCATGAAAAAGTTAATCCCCTTTCTAGTTATTATTCCTTTAGCCTACTTAGGCTTTCAGAGCCATGAAGTAATTTATACTCAAATATCAGACCCTAAAAATGGCGTTCAAAATTTTGGTGCTTTATTGGGGATTCTTGTCGGTGTGTTCTCATTATGGAAATATTTTTGGCAAAACGAAAAAAACCACTCCAATCAGCTACTAAAAATAATCACTCCAAAGACAAACTAAACACCGACCACGCTTTCGAAAAAAAGAAGCCCTCAAGCGCCAAAGTTATTGATAAAGAAAAAAGCCCTTATCGCGGTTTAGAAGCCTTTAGAAAAGAAGATGAAGCCATTTTTTTTGGCAGACAGCGAGAAATTAGGCAGGCGCTTTCCTATATTGGACGACCAATTAGCGAGGAAAAAGACAGCCCTTATTGCTACTGGCTACAAATACAGGGTAACAGTGGTGCAGGAAAGTCGTCATTAGTACGGGCAGGTTTATTGCCTCTGATTGAGACGGGTTATTTAACCTTGCAAACAGGGGTTGCTCACTGGAAGCTTATTGATACCTTACTGCCAGGTGAAACGCCAATACGCAACCTTGCACGCGTGCTAGAAAAAAGCTTTGTTAGCGATGCCAGTCAGCGTAATACCGAGGCATTAGAAGCTCGTTTAAAACAAAATAAGCAAGCACTTGCCAATTTATTGCAGGAGCAAGCAGATAGCCATCCTAACACCGCCTTTGTGCTGGTGGTCGACCAGTTTGAAGAGCTGTTTACCTTTGCCAATAAAGGCGAAAGAATACAATTTGATGCACTGCTTGCCAATGCACTTAAAGACAAGCATAGCCCACTGTGCCTAATCACCACGGTGAGGCTAGACTTTTTAGGTGGTTTTGAAAAAGTCCCCGAACTCTCTGAAATGTACAATCTGTATTGTCGTCCTTACCTATTAAAAACCATTTCTCAGCAAGGATTAAAAGAAATTATCGAAAGCCCTGCCAAAGATTATGGGCTAGATGTGTCAGACGTGATTGTTGATTTGCTCAGTGATGCTAAAGGTGAAGAAGGTGTCTTGCCCTTGGTAGAAAATGCTTTGCAAGTACTGTGGTTGCATCGACAAGGTAACAAACTCAGTGCCGATTATTATCACCAAAAAGGCGGTTTAGTGGGCTTATTAGAAGAACAGGCTGATGAACTGTTAGAAGGGATTGATAAAAAAGTTCCTAAAGGCAAACAATACGCGCTGGATTTATTACTAGCCCTTACCCGTGTGAATGAGGGCGGTCAAAATACCCGTCGTCGCCTATTGCGAGACGATGCGGTGTTAAATGCCAGCGGAGGTAAGCAAAAAAATCAGGCAAAAGGCGAAGAAATTATTGACTATATGACAGGACATCGGCCCCTAAATGCCAACAACGACACGCAGAAGCAGTTGCCTTTGTTAATGACCACAGGGAATAATAAAGAGCGATATATTGATATTATTCACGAAACCCTTATTCGTCCTAGAGATAAAGACCCCGAAACAGGCAAGTGGTATGGCTACTGGAAAACCTTATACGCCTATATCGAAAAAAACCGTGAAAGAAGCTTTTATAGTGACCAACTAGAGAGAAAAGCAAAACAATGGGCAAGTACAACAGGAGTAAAACGCTGGCGGGGTTTAG
>DQSN01000112.1 GCA_015663245.1 Leucothrix mucor | reverse complement strand
TTCCCGCTGGCAGTAGTGTTATAAAAAAAGGTGTATAATTAAAGCTTTCTTAGTTGCTCAAACTGCCTTATGCCTGATTCTCTCAAAAATATCCCGCTTGATTATTACCACTGCACTTTCTTTTTGCCTTTATCAGGACTAAACGATAACGAATTTAGCCCTCAGACCGACTTTGCTTATCATTACTGCCCTGATAACGACTTACTTTCGGCGGCAGAAAAACAGGCTTATCATTATTTTACCCCTGCTTTACGCAATATTTTATTTGACTGTCCTAAGCATTCATCTAACAGCCTTAAACCTGTAAAGGAATGGCGCTTACCTAAGGAGGTAATTGCACAATGGAGTTTGCATTTAGGTTTAGAGAAGGATAAAGAAGAGCCTTTTAAATATCAGCAAGTGTCTTTTGAAGAGGTGCGCTTATTTCGTTATTTTAATGGCATTTACTTATTATCTTTTCGAGTAATGCCTGAGGATATTAGCCAAAATCCCGCTTTGGAAAACTGGCTACATTTTTCTCGTTTAGCACGTTTGGTTTACCCTAGTTTTAATGAACAAGTTGATGAAGATAAGATTGCACCACTGCGTTTATTATCTAAACTCGATCATTCTTTATTGGCAAATGCATTTACTGAACATGAGATAAAAATCCCACAAAAAACAGGTGAGTATATTTCGCCTGTGTTGCGCTATTTATTAAAACAGTTTGCGGTTGCTCCAAAGCGTGTTGATGCACTTATGGATAATTACCATTATTTATATGATGATCGTATGTTTGTGAGTGTTGCTTATAGTATTGCAGGAGAGCAACGCCCTGCGGAGCAATTACAACGAATATTTAATTTAATGGCAACAGTAGACCGTGTTGCAGATGCTTGGGTTGTGGATGGTGAGTATGCTTATACCCCACATTCCATCAAGCAATGGATGCAGGGGAAGCATTTAGATTTTTGGAATGAGGTGGGTGGTTATTTTGCTTTTACGGAGTTTTCTAATACTTACCTCTCTCGTGGGGATTTTTTCACGGGTATTATTGCACCTGACCATATCCCTTATGAATATGATCGTATGCTGGTGCAGGCATTATTTTATCAAGCCAGCCTACGTTTGTATGATGATGGTATTTCACGAGAAACGAGTGATATTTTAGATTTACACCAATATACGGATATTCGTAAGAAACGTGCTGATTTTATCCGTTTTACCAATCAGTACTGGTTTCATACCGTCACCGAACAAATGCAGGGAAAGCTAATTTTTGATTTGCAAAAAAAGAATCTTGGTTTACAAGATCATTATGATGTAATTAAAGATGAGCTAGAACGTACCGATGAGTATTTACAAACAGGGCGAGAAGTTCGTTTAAAAAATTTAAGCGATACACTCACTAAAGGTGGTTTAGTGGCTGCCTTTTTGGCTCTTTATTACGCTGCCCTACCCTTGTGGAAGGATTACTTTAAAGACCAACAAACCGCTTCTGATCAAGTCGTCAACCTATCGTTATGGGAGAGAGCTGGCACATTTTTTGGTGTAGGATCTTCTTTAAGTGAGCCAATAGGTTTTGGTATTTTACTTGTTGTCGTCCCTGTTCTTATTACCGTCATCACCTTAGTGGGTATTAAAGTATTTGGAGCATTTAAAAAGACTAAAAACTGAGACGTTTATATCGTATAAAACTCTTCAACATCCTCTTCGACTTTTATAGCTTTAGATGGATCGGCTATTTTTTTGGTTTTAAGGTATAGCGGTTCGCCCTTTTTATTGACGCAATATCGTAAACCTTTTTGATAGCAAAGGGCGGCATTTTCCTTATCTTCAAGTTGCGTTAGTAGTTCGGCAAATTCTAAATAAGCTTCGGTATTGGGTGCCATGTTTAAGCCTGACTCGTAAAAGTAGCAGCTTTTCCCCCAAAGTTTATTGCTTCGATAGAGACGTGCTAAACAGAGCAATAGTTCGGGGCTGTTGTCATTTTCTTGTAGCCATTTCTCTGCTTGTTGAATCGATTTATTTAAGTTTGCGTGTTCAATTTTTCCGAAACGCTCCACTAATCGCGCATCCCATTTTTTATTTAACGCATGAAGCAGTATTTTTTCACTTAGTTTGCTGTCACCAGATGCGATTAGTGCATTACTGTAGTTAAGTACTGCTTGGGGTTTGGCTTTTATATTGGCAGGTAATTTCTTCCATAATGTATGCAGTTCTGCGGGCTGTTCTTTTAAAGCGGCGGTTTGAAAAATGCCTTTTAATGCCATCACCTCAAAGTGCTTACAGTCTTCTTCTTTTAATAGGTCTTGTTTGCGCAGATCAGGGAGTAATGCGAATAAATTTTTCCAGTCTTCCTGCTTATAATAAACTTTCGCTAACAATTTATTGGCATACGGGTGGCTTGGCGATAGCTCTAACAAGTGTACTAAGGTGGCTCTGGCTTGCTCTATTTGCTTGCTGGCTAATTGCATATCTGCCTGCGAAACGGCAACCGCTATTCTTGCGGGATCCCCATTCTCGCTGGCTTTTTTTAGATATTCGTCACGGCGATCATAGCTCTCTTGCATATGCGCGGCGCGTGCGGCAGCTAAGTAATTTAACAAGGGGGTTTCGGCATGATCAACATTACGCAGTAATAAGTCTTCGGAGTCGGACCAATGTCCTGAGGTAAACTGAACTAAGCCTTGCGTTAGTTCTTGTCCTGCTTTGTTCGACAAACGTGCATCTCTATATTTTCGGAAGTTCTTTTTTGCGCTAAAAAGGGATTTAAGCAGCCAAACAAGAAAATACATGACGGCAAAAACAAGCACAAAGGCAATCAATAGATTCGTACTGTCTATCTCAATATTGCCCAAAGTACCCCATGTTAGCGTCACTTTTTCTGCATGGCTTAAAATAAAGCTAGCAAGCCAAAACATGGCAAGAATAACAATACCTAACAGTAAGATATAAAAAATCATTGTGTGTTACTCGTCTTTTTTGCCCGCGTCTTCTGCGTGGATATTTGTTCTAAAAGTTTTAATGATCCCGAAATATCAGGAGGTGTTACTGATAAGTTCACTTTCTCTAGCGCTTGTAGATGTTTTTGCAAAGCGTCATTAATCATTTCTGGATAATATTTTTCTAGGGTTTGTTTTATCAGTTTTAATTGCCGATGATAATCTTTATCTAGTCCATGTAACGCCATTAGACGCAATGTTTCCAAACGCAAGTGCAATAAGTTATGCAGTTTTTCTTTTGCATCCAAACCTATTGTTTTTTGTACCGATTTATCAAACTTGCGAATAACAACTGCATCGTTTATACCATCAATAACCCGTGATAAAAAACCATCGTCATCACTTTTTGTTTCAGGTAATAGCATGACTCTATTGCTATTTTTAATTTCACCCGTAACAGGCATGGCATCAATCACTTCAATAAGATCGGCTATACGCTGAGAAATAGCACTTATATTGGGGACTAGATATAACTCTAAGGCGACGATATTTTTAGCCAGTTTTTTACGTACCGATAAATATTTACGTGAGCCAATTTTTAGCAAAGTAGTTTCAGCACTTCTTAACGCTTGTAAAGCACCCATTTTATCTTTGTTTAGTTGCAAACGTTGGTCAGCTATCCGCAATAAAAACCTTAACTCTGCTACACGCCATTGAATTGAAGGGTTTGATGATTTTGGGTGGGATTGCTCTTGCGCGAAGGTTAATAGTTCGGCTTGTTTCTCAACAGTATCAACGGCATGTTGTGATGCTTTTTTCACATCATCTAAGATTTCTACTGATTGAGATAATGACTCACGCCCTTGTTCAAGCTCATCGAGCAACTTGGTGTTTAAAGCAAGCACGGATGTTTTATCTGCAAATTTTGTGGATTTCTCTCTGAGTTCTGCAACACCGTGGGCCGCTTCTTTGGCACGGTCATTAATTTGCATCCAGTTTTTATAGCCTGCCGCGATACCAATCACCGTAAAAAATAGTGCTAGCCATGCGATAAATAAAGTAAAACGAGAACGGCGCTTTAGTTGTTCGAGAGTATCTGCGGTCTCACCTATATTTGCTAATTTGCTACTGCCTTCCACTTGGCTCATACGGTACTCATCAAATTGGGGATGAAGGAAATATCAACAGAACCTAATTTATACACATCTGGCTCGAAGTATTTTATAGATTGTTTCATCACTTGGGTCGGGGGCAACCCAAATCTCACCTGAAAACTTATCCTTAAATTTTTGTTTAATACGCTCACTACCTAGTAATAATATCACTTGAGAAAGCCACTGTTCGTCTTTAGCCAGTCGTAATAAATGCGCAAAACTTTCGCCGCTGGTGAGGATGATTATATCAAGTTTACCCTGTTGATAATGTTGTTTTAATACCTCAATATCGCTCATAGGGCAACGCCTAGCGTAAACATTAAGATAATCGACCCTTGCTCCGCGTTGTTGCAAAGTATCACGTAGTAGGTCCCGCCCTCCTTCGCCACGAAAAATAGCTATGTTCTGCCCTTTTACTTGCTGCATTTCATCCAAAGATAGCAATGCCTCACTGTTAAAAATATCATCAGGAAAGTAGTCAACTGACAGCCCTTGATTGGCTAGGCACAACGCTGTTTTTTTACCAACAGCAGCTATTTTGAGATGGCTTAGAGATTCTTTATCAACAAATTGCAAAGCTTTCTCTACCGCATTAGGGCTGATAAAAATGGCTAGGTCGTAACTGGCTAGGTTGCTAGTTTGCGCTTGCAGTAACGACACGGCGGTTGGCGGGATAATCTCAAGCAGGGGAAACGGAATGATATTTGCTCCTTCTGCTTGCAAGGTTTGCGTCAAACTACCTGCTTGATGAGCAGGTCGAGTAATGGCAATCCAACAATCTGTGAGTTTTTTTGGAGTAGCTCGCAAATTAAATATCAATGCCTAATGACTGCAATACCTTGTCTGCGCCTTGGGATAATAAGTCTTCGGCAACCGCTACACCTAGCTTTTCGGCATCAGCAATTGTGGCAGTTTGTTCTGCGCGAAAAATGCGTGACCCATCGGGATAACCAATCAAGCCACGAAAATAAATTTGATCGCCTTGTAACTCAGAGTAGCCCGCAATAGGAACCTGACAACCACCATTTAAACGGGTATTAAAGGCTCGTTCGGCTGAGACTCGAATAGAGGTTTCGTGGTGATTTAAGGGTGCTAATAACGCATTGACTCGCTCATCATTAACTCGACATTCAATACCTATCGCGCCTTGCCCTATGGCTGGCAGGCTTTGTTCTGTTGGGATTTTTTGTGTAATACGCTCATCAAAACCTAAACGCTTTAGACCTGCGGCGGCTAAGATAATCGCATCGTATTCACCATTGTCTAATTTTGCTAAACGCGTATTTACATTGCCGCGTAAATCAAGAATTTCAATATCTGGACGATATTCTTTTATTTGCGTCTGACGGCGCATGCTCGACGTACCAACCTTGGCTTTTTGTGGTAGATCATCCAAGGAAGTATATTTATTGGATACAAACGCATCTTGCGGGTCTTCGCGTTGAAGAATAATCGGCAAATGCAAACCTTCTGGTAGCTCCATTGGTACGTCTTTCATAGAATGCACCGCAATGTCGGCTTTATCTTCTAACATGCCCACTTCTAGCTCTTTAACAAAAAGTCCTTTACCACCAATTTTCGCTAAAGGGGTATCCAAAATTATGTCGCCTTGTGTCATCATACCCACAAGTTCTACTTCTAATTCGGGATGGTGCTGTAACAGTTGACGCTTAACTTCTTCGGCCTGCCAAATGGCGAGGGGGCTTTTACGTGTTGCAATCCGTATTATATTTAACATAAGCTGTTTCTATCGCTAGGGGAATTAGTCATGGGACTTTACGTTAAATAAAGCCCTGTAGCTAGTTGAACTTTATTAATCTGAATCAATCTTTACCTGTAGAAACACTAAAATATCAAGCCATGAGAAATACAATAATGCTTAAAATACTACCTAAGTTTTCCCTCCTGATATTACTTTTTATCAGCAGCATCTACGTTTTTAATGTCACTGCATCTAACGCTAATCAAGTTATTGAAGAAAAGAACTTTGCTGCTTTGGCAAAAAAAATGAAACAAGAAAAGAAAGGCTTAGTTTTGATGCTACACGCGGAAGGCTGCCCTTATTGCGAGGCACTGGAGGAGGAGGTGTTGTACCCAATGGTAAAAAGTGGCGAGTATGATAAGCAACTTTTTGTTCGTAAAGTACGCATTGATTCTGGTACACCTATTATTGATTTTTCGGGAAAGAAGATTGACCCCGAGGCAATATCTGATCGATACGATGGTCGCCTAACGCCGACTTTACTTTTCTTAGACTCGAATGGGCAAGAAGCCGCAGAAAAGCTTATTGGCTACAATGTAACGCTATACGCTGATTATGTTGAAGAACAGATTAAACTCATGCGTAAACATGTATTACTCAATGCCCAATAAAAACTTACTAACCATTATAAGTGTCATTGCTTTAACTGCATTGGCATTTATAGGCTACCAAGTTCAATCCTCTTTTATTTCACCACAAGGGGTTCCGCGTGCAACGATGCAGGATGACTGTGATTTGCATCAATCTAATTGTACTGCCCTATTCTCTGATGGCGGTAAAGCCAAATTATCTATTAATCCTAAAGAAATCCCCTTGCTTAAACCCTTGCAAGTTGAGTTACAGCTTGAGGGTATACAGGCTACTGATGTGCAGTTGAATATCATTGGACTGAATATGGATATGGGGATTAATCGTAATAGCCTTAGAGGTACGACGGACGCCGAAAAAACCATTTTTACAGGTGTAATAATTTTACCTGTTTGCTCTAATCAACGCATGGAGTGGGAAGCGCAAGCTAGGATTACGACTATCGAGAATAAAGTTATTATTGCGGCATTTCAGTTTTATACGGATAACAAATAAATATTGAGGTCATTGGTTTGCCAAACCACATCAAAAATTCCTTCCCGCTATGCCATGCTGTTTTTCTGGCTATCAGTTTAAGGCGGGACAGTTAAAATTTATACTGTTCACCCGCGCACCCTGAGCTTGTCGAAGGGTGCGGGTTATTTGCTTATGATCTTACTTGTCCCGCATTAAGTTGCTAGCCGTTTTTCCCAACAAAAAAGGCACATCCAATTGAATGTGCCTTCTAGTTAAGAATAAGAACGCGAAATAAAGTCAGCTAAAACTACGAGCCTTTAATCTGTCTCGCTGCTGTTCTTCTTTGATTCTCAGTCAGAATCTTTTTACGCAAACGAATACTTTCTGGTGTGACTTCCACTAGCTCATCATCATCAATAAACTCTAAAGCTTGCTCTAATGTCATACGAATAGGCTTAACCAGAACCAAGTTCTCATCAGTACCCGCTGCGCGGATATTATTTAACTGCTTCGCTTTGGTTGGGTTTACTACTAAGTCGTTATTACGACTATGAATACCCACTAACATGCCTTCATAAACAGCTTCTGCATGACCAATGAATAACTTACCACGCTCCTGCAAGTTAAATAGGCCATAAGCTAGTGCTTTACCTGTTGCATTGGAAACCAGTACGCCATTATTACGCTGACCAATAACAGTCTTCAAATAAGGACCGTAATGATCGAATGAATGATAGATCAAGCCTGCTCCAGAAGTCATTGTCATAAAGTCGGTATGGAAGCCGATAAGACCACGAGATGGTACGATATACTCTAAACGTACACGTCCTTTTCCATCTGGAACCATGTTTTTCAAAGCTCCTTTACGGATACCTAGCTCTTCCATGATGCTACCTTGATGCTGCTCTTCCACATCAATGGTTACGTCTTCGTATGGCTCTTCTCGGTTATCACCTTCTCCACGCACCACTACTTCTGGACGAGATACGGCTAACTCAAAACCTTCACGACGCATGGTTTCAATTAAGATACCAAGATGTAATTCACCACGACCTGAAACACGGAATTTATCTTGATCATCCATTTGCTCAACGCGTAAAGCAACATTATGCAGCAGCTCCTCTTCTAAGCGCTCTTGGATGTTACGCGAGGTAACATATTTACCTTCTTTACCAGCAAACGGTGAGTTGTTTACTTGGAAGGTCATGGTAACCGTTGGCTCATCAACACTTAATGGCGGTAATGCGACAACACTTTCTGGATCACATAAGGTATCAGAAATATGTAACTCATCCATACCTGTGAAAGCGATGATATCGCCCGCTTGCGCTTCTTCTACATCAATACGCTCTAGACCATGGAAGCCCATTGGCTGTAACACACGTCCGTTACGTATCTTGCCATCAACATCGATAACTTTAACTTGGGTATTACGCTTAACTTTACCCTGCTTAATACGACCGATACCAATCAAGCCAGTGTAAGAGTTATAGTCTAAGGAGCTAACTTGCAACTGGAAAGGAGCGTCTGGATCAACATCTGGATGGTTTACATTATCAATAATAGATTGGAATAACGGTGTCATATCGCCATCTGAGACGTCAGATTCCAAGCCTGCATAACCATTAATTGCAGATGCGTAAACAACAGGAAAATCTAACTGTTCATCCGTTGCTCCTAAGCTATCAAACAACTCAAACGTTAAATCAAGCGCACGATCAGGATCTGCTCCGTCACGGTCAATCTTGTTGATAACAACAATAGGTCTAAAGCCCATTGCGAATGCTTTAGAGGTAACAAATCGAGTTTGCGGCATAGGCCCATCAACAGCATCAACCAGTAATAATACTGAATCAACCATCGACAAAACACGCTCTACTTCACCACCAAAATCGGCGTGACCAGGGGTGTCTACGATATTAATTCGGTAGTCTCCCCATGTAACTGCTGTGTTTTTAGCAAGAATTGTGATGCCACGTTCATGCTCTAGCTCATTGGAGTCCATCATTCTTTCTGTTACATCAGCACGATCACCCAATGTGCCTGACTGCTCTAACAGCTTGTCTACCAAGGTAGTTTTACCATGATCGACGTGAGCGATGATGGCAACATTTCTTAAATTTTCAATCACAATTTTTTACTCGATTTTTACAGAGAGCGCGCATTATACTAGGTGTTTATCAATTACTACATCATTATATTCTTATGAGTTCTGAAATATCACATTACGAGCTACTGGGTAGCGAAAAAGGCGTTCGGAAATTAGTTGATCGCTTCTATGATTTAATGGATGAAAAGGAGGAAGTACAAACTCTGCGTAACCTACACGCTAAAAGTTTGCGTATTTCTCGCGAAAAATTATTTTTATTTTTAAGTGGCTGGCTTGGTGGTCCACCTTTGTATGTTGAGAAATATGGGCACCCTCGTTTACGACAGCGTCATATGCCCTTTGCCATCGGATCGGCTGAAAGTGATCAGTGGCTGCTATGCATCAATCAAGCATTGGACGAACAAGTCATAGATGATCAATTCAACAAACTTCTAAAGGATTCTTTTAGGAAAGTAGCTGAGCACATGGTCAACAAATAAATCCCCATAATCACCACTCGTACACCTTAAGTAAGCTATAGTTTTTACAATAGCTTACAAGGCATAGGTGGATACTAAATATATCAACTAAAATTTGATTAATAATGTTTGATTTTTATTGGATTTATGGGAGACTAGCGCAGTACTAGGTCAACACCACTACTGATTGCGTATAAGCCGCAATGAATATCCCTGATACTCTCTTCTGACAGGGTCACCATATCCTAGCACCCAAAGTACAGACCCGAACAAATCAAAAAATTGTCGGTTCAGGCACTTAAATCATCAATACCTTTATAAGAGCACCTATCGTCATTCACCAAAGTGACTGGTTTTTTACTTATTTTATTTTTATTAATCTATGGGAAAAGCTAAGTTTTTAAAGGCTCTATAACAATATTGAAGGGCTTACTTGAACCCTAAACTCGGATGTAAACTGACTGCTTTATTAAAGAGAGTCTCTACTAATTAGTAGAAACGACCTAAAGATATAAGTTTAATGCTGAGATTCCTAAATCGAATAACAGGCGGCTAAGAGACCGCAGGAATCTACAAAATGAATTTACTAATAGTTGATGATCACCAACTCTTTGCAGAAGGTTTAAAATTTCTGTTACAAAGTCTTGATTCATCCATACTCACTGCACATGCAAAAAATGCCGATGAAGCATTAAAGTATTTAAAAAGCCATGACAACCCTGATTTGATACTTTTGGATATCAACCTTCCTGATATCAATGGCTTTTCTCTTATGCATCAATTTCAAAAATTTAATGTGTGGTCGCCTGTATTGATTATTTCTGCGACCGAATCTCCTGATGCTGTAAAAGCAGCAATTGATAACGGTGCGTTGGGCTTTATTTCCAAGTCTTCCGATAGCTCCTCTCTCGTTGCAGCAATTCAAACCGTCATAAAAGGGGATGTATACACACCTGAAACTCCACACAGCGATGAAAAAAAGATCAACATTTCATCACACATTACCAATCGACAAAAAGAAATTTTGTACTTACTTGCTCAAGGATTAGTAAACAAACAAATTGCCATTGAGCTGGGTATCTCTGCCAACACAGTCAAAGCCCACCTCTATGATATATTTCGTAGTTTAGGTGTGAAAAATCGTACAACTGCTGTAAAAGTTGCGCTCAAAC
>DQSN01000239.1 GCA_015663245.1 Leucothrix mucor | reverse complement strand
TTTTTATCTTTTTTATCTTTCTTCAAAAGTTTAAGAAACTTCTTTGCTGTGATTACCTCACCACAAATGACAACATGTGTGGCAATTCCACGTTTGCACATTTCTTTAGAGTCCATCCAAAAATCTTTACCTAAGACCATCTCTTTGAATTCTTTCTTGCTCAAAAAACCTTGGTCTACGGTAATATCTTTGAAGAATACCGCCATACTACGGTCAGCATGTTTTACTTGGCTTTTAACATTTCCGCCTTTACCCCACGCACCGTGAGAATAGTTATGAAACATAATTTCCGAGTAAGGATAGATTACACGCTGATGCCCCATACAAAATAGTAAAGCACCCATGCTATAGCCATGGTTATCCAAAAAAGTTGTGGTATTGTGACTAAACTTTTCGAGAATAATATTGAAAAACTGCAAACCTTCCGTAACTGAGCCACCATCAGAATTAATTCGTAGTTCTAGCCTATCGTTACTATCAGCTTTTCTAAGCTCATGAAAAACTGCATGTAACCCTTTTTTATTTTCAGAAAAAGCAGAGATAAACACTCTGTATAAACGATGAAAAGGGATAATATGGAATTGATTCGGTGCATCTTTCACCGCAATTCTTTCTTCCATCACATCTTCAATAAATAAAGTGTGATGTTCGCTGCCTAAGCCCTTTTTTTCTTCTGAAAACATATTTAAATTTTTATTCATAAATATTTCCTCTTTGTTCAGAATATAGGCACCAGTACACCAGTGAGTTTCATATATTATTCTTAATCTTTAAAAAAACATTTCTAGCTGATGCTTATCAATTAAAAATACACCATCCCCACCACGCTCAAATTCCAGCCACTGAAAGGGTACATCAGGATACAGATGCTCTAGGGCATATTGACTATTTCCAACTTCAACAACTAATATACCATTTTCTGCCAAATAATCAGCCGCTTGATGAAGAATCTTTACTGTTAAATCTAGCCCATTTTCACCAGAACTCAAGCCTAATTCTGGCTCATGTAGAAACTCCTCAGTTAATGCCGACATATCATCTTCATCGACATACGGTGGGTTACTAACAATAATGTTATATTTCTGACCTTCAAGGCTATCAAATAAATTAGATTGCACAGCCTGTACCTGTTGCTCCGCATCATGGCGTTGTATATTAATATTTGCGACATCAATTGCATCTTGTGAAATATCTGCCAGATCAACCTCCGCATTTCCAAAAGCATAAGCACTTGCAATACCGATGCAGCCACTACCCGTACATAAGTCTAAGATTGATGTTACCTCATCTGGGTCTATCCAAGGAGAAAACTGTGTTTCTACTAACTCGGCTATCGGTGACCGTGGCACTAACACGCGCTCATCAACAAAAAAGGGCAAGCCTGCAAACCAGCCTTCATTCGTTAGGTAAGCAGCTGGCTTTCTCTCCGTTACGCGCTTTATTAATAATGTTTTAACCGTTTCAATTTCTGATGATGTTAAACAGCCATCCCAATAATTATGCGAGGTATCAACAGGTAAATGCAAAGCACTTAACACTAAATATGCTGCTTCATCGATAGGTGAAGATAAACCATGTCCAAAAGTAAGCTTAGCCTCACTAAAACGGCTTGCCCCCCAGCGAATAAAGTCTTTTACTGTTTTTAGGTTATCAATACTAAAATTCATAAATGTTCTCAGAGTAACTTACAGACAATTACATCTGTAAAAAGATAGTGTTAAAAAGTTTCGTACCGTATCATCCCCTATTTCTATGACTCTGGAAACATAAAAAATGCGTGCATCACTAAGCGATTACTTAAAATCATGGCCTCTTTATGCGCTACCACACCATGCTATTTCACGCGTGGTATTTAAACTAACCAGAGTAGAATCCTCTTATGTGCCGCGAGCTATTACCAAGTTTAGCCAAGTCTTTGGTGTGGATTTAAGCCAAGCAATTAACCCTAATCCTAGCAGTTATAAAACATTTAACGAGTTTTTCACACGACCTATCAAGCCAGAACTACGCCCTATTGCATCAACAAGTTTAGTTAGTCCTGTCGATGGTTGCATTAGCCAAGTAGGTCCAATAGAACAAGGAGAGATATTCCAAGCAAAGGGCCATCGCTACACAGCACAAGCATTATTAGGTGGAGATGCAGAACAAGCTAAGAAATTTGAAAACGGGCAGTTCACTACCATTTACTTATCCCCAAAAGATTATCACCGTATCCATATGCCATGTGCAGGAACACTCAAGCAACAAACCCATATACCTGGCAGATTGTTTAGCGTCGCCCCACATACTGCACGTACAGTTCCTAACTTGTTTGCTCGAAATGAGCGTGTTGTTGCTTTGTTTGATACTGAATACGGGGAAATGGCAATGGTACTTGTTGGTGCGATTAATGTTGCCGCTATAGAAACTGTTTGGGATGGACTAATTACACCACCGAAAGGAAAAAAGCTTTCTAGCAAAGCTTATACCGACCAGCAAGTCAGCTTGGACAAAGGTGAAGAAATGGGACGCTTTAATATGGGATCAACCGTGATTTTGCTCTTTACCCAAGACGCACCAAAATTTAGTACTGATATGGTTGCTGAGTTGCCACTAATAATGGGGCAAGCTATCAGTAGATAATATTCACTGATTTTGAATCAAAACTGTCTGATAGTTTTTTATCTATCCTTTGAGAAGAAGCCTTGGCTACCAAATTTAAGGCGGGACAGTTAAAATTTATACTGACTGCCCGTGCCCTTCGACAAGCTCAGGAAACTAGCTCCCTGAGCTTGTCGAAGGGCACGGGTTAAATGATAAAACTTTAACGTATTATTAAACACAACATAAAGTTTGAACTCCTTCGTTATCACCTTTCCTATTTGATAAAGGTATTTTTCTCTACTTTAGGTTGAGCTTTCTGAGGAGTAACAGGCACAACGGGTACTGCTGGCATTGCATACGGCATTGCGTATCCATAATTTGGAGCCGCATAACCGTAAGGTGCTACATTTCCATAAGGCATATTATTATAGCCACCATTGTTACCCCAGTTATTATTACCACCCCAACCATTATTATTATCAAATGAATCCATCATTTCATCCATCCAATACATGGGTGTCCAGACTGGCCAACCGCTGTCATCCCAATATGCGCCATTAGGACCTATTTTCCACTCGCCATTATTCCCAAAGAAGTTATTGCCATTTCCACCAAACCAATTAGCCTGAGCAGAAAATGGTGCTGCAAATAAAGCAGCTAGTAATATTATTTTTGCACTTTCTTTTATTTTAATTTTCATTTTATTCTCCATAGCATTTATTCAAAGTTATCCTCACCAAAGCGCCAATAACCACGCATTAGATTATAACTAAATACTAATATTTAACAATAAATAACACCTTGACAAGTATCAATTATAGACCTTCATCGCAGGTTTTCATGAAAACTCACCAATTAATCAAATATTCCCCACATTATCTGTTGAATTCCTCTTAGCTCGCCCTCACTTTCCCTACACGTCACAATAATAGATCAAGGAGAAACGATGACAAAATCTGCGAATAAAGAAAACATGCAATTTCAAACTGAAGTCGATCAACTACTTCAGCTAATGATCCACTCACTTTACTCAAATAAAGAAATTTTCTTACGTGAACTTGTTTCAAATGCATCTGATGCCTGTGACAAGTTACGCTTTGAAGCTATTTCTAATGATGCGCTTTATGAAGGCGATAGCGAGCTACACATTGAAATAGATTTCGATGAAGAGGCTGGCACCGTCACTATCCGTGATAACGGCATCGGCATGACCCGCGATGAAATCATCGAAAATATTGGTACGATTGCAAGATCTGGCACAAAAAAGTTTTTAGAAAAGCTGACTGGCGATGCTGCTAAAGACTCAAATCTTATCGGTCAATTTGGTGTTGGTTTTTACTCATCCTTTATCGTTGCCGACAATGTGGTACTAACATCACGTAAAGCGGGTGACGACAAAGCAAATGGCTCTCGTTGGGAGTCTACAGGCGAGGCAGGTTTCAGTTTAGAAACATTGGATGTTGAAAATCACGGTACAGAAATCATTCTTCACTTAAAAGATGATGAAAAAGAGTTTGCCAGCAAATATCGCTTACAAAACATCATCTCTACCTACTCTGATCACATTCCACTACCGATCAAAATGCTCAACAAAATAGAAGCTGTTGAAGCTAGCGAAGAAGTTAAAGATGATGATGGTAATGTAACCGTTCCTGCAATGGAGGCTGTTGAAGCATCCGAAACATGGGAGACAGTGAATAAAGCTAATGCACTGTGGACGCGTGCTAAAAGTGAAGTAAAGGATGAGGAGTACAAAGACTTCTATAAAAATATCTCGCACGACTGGCAAGACCCATTAACATGGTCTCACAACCGTGTTGAAGGTAATTTAGAGTATACCTCCCTACTCTACATTCCATCAAAAGCACCGATGGATTTGTACGAGCAAAAACAAACAAACGGTATCAAGCTTTATGTTCAGCGCGTCTTTATCATGGACGAAACTGAACATCTAATGCCTCACTACTTACGCTTTGTACGTGGCCTTATCGACTCTAATAACCTACCGTTGAATATCTCTCGCGAAATTCTACAAAGTAATCGTACCGTCGATACAATGCGTAAAGCATCTGTGAAAAAGATTCTTACTTTGCTAGAGAAGATGGCAAAGAAAGATAACGACAAGTATGCAGAGTTCTGGAAAGAATTCGGGCAAGTGATGAAAGAAGGTCTTGGTGAAGACTTTGATAACAAAGATCGTATTGCTAAGTTACTGCGCTTCGCTTCGACAGATGCTGATAAAGATGAGCAAAATGTATCTCTGGAAGATTACGTTTCACGCATGCAAGAAGGTCAAGAAAAGATTTACTACGTGAGCGCAGAAAGCTTTACCGCGGCAAAGAATAGTCCTCACTTAGAAATCTTCCGCAAGAAAGGCATTGAAGTGCTCCTCCTTTCTGATCGTGTTGACGAGTGGATGATGGGTAGCCTGCCTGAGTTTGAGGGCAAGAAATTGCAATCAGTGGCGAAAGGCGATCTTGATCTAGGCGAGCTTGATTCTGATGAAGATAAAGAAGAGCAAAAGAAAGTTGAAGATGAAGCGCAATCTATCATCAAGCAGCTTAAAGAAGAGCTAGGCGATAAAGTTGAAGATGTACGCGTCTCTCACCGCTTAACTGCATCCGCTTCTTGTTTGATCCTTAGCGAGCAAGATATGGCACTTTATATGCAACAGATGATGAAGCAAGCTGGACATGAAATGCCATCAAGCAACCCTGTGCTTGAAATTAACCCTAATCACCCCTTACTGGCTCGTATGAGTGCAGAAACGGATGATGATAAATTCAAAGACTGGGCAAGTGTTTTGTTTGATCAAGCATTATTAGCTGAGGGCGGACAACTAGAAGACCCTGCTGGGTTCGTGCATAAGCTCAATTCATTGATGTTAGAAATGGCTTAATTTCGACAATAAGATAAGCTAGAAACTAAAGAAGCGCGAAGTGAAAACTTTGTGCTTTTTTTATGCCTGCTATATCAAAAAATGACAGACACAAAAAAGCGGGCATAAAGCCCGCCTCTCTTAAACCGTTATAAGACTGAGGTTTACTTAACCCAAGACTTATAACCGTCAGTTTTCTTTTCTTTGCCATCTTCAAAGCCAGCTTCATAAGCTTCTGTTAGACGCTGCTCTTCACGAATATCATTTACAAGGTAACCACCCTGCCATCCTTGAAGATACTCAGGATCAACACCTGCTTTTTCCATTTCAACTGTCGCGTTGTAGTATTCTTGATTCATTGTCTTAGCTTCCTCTAAACAATTTAAGTAACAAAATTTAAGGGGGCAGTAATAAATCACAACAAGCACCACCTGCTCTGATATTACCCAATAACTAATAGCAGTATACTGTTATATAAGTAATTTTGAATACCCCCATAGGGGTAACAAAACAGGAAACTACTATGGGATATTGAACGTTACAGGTTTGCCCTTATACTTATATCCACAATCAATGACAGTATCAATCAAACGGATATCAACAAATTATGAGCGAATCTACATATACAGATACAGAAAAAATGGATTTTTCAACTGGAATGGCTGCTTTTGAAGGCAAAAACTTCTCTAAAGCCATGCAATTCCTCTCGCCTTTTGCAGAAAAAGGCAATGCTCAAGCACAACATCTCGTTGCTATCATGTATCAAAACGGCTTAGGGGTAGGTCCAAGTAGCGACGAAGCTGTAAAATGGATGAAAGCCTCCGCAGAACAAGGCTACCCTATCGCACAACACGGCATAGGCTTTATGTACATGGATGGCGAGTGTGTTGAAAAAGATGGCGCAGAAGCCGTGAAATGGTTTCAGCTAGCAGCAGACCAAGGTCTACAAGGTTCAATGACCACTCTAGCCATGATGTATGAGCAAGGCAATGGCGTAGAACAAGACTCAGCCAAAGCAAAAGAGCTTTACAGAAAAGCGGGTTTTGATGAAGTTTAAACAACCTCAAATCTTTGCATAAAAAATGACTACTGAATTATAAGTTAGTACCTCATTTTTCTACTTTATTAAAATCTAAAGAGCAACTGACTATTAATCAGTAGGTCTTTCAATATCGAAAACGCGAGTCAAAACAAATGAGCGACAATAACAGTGAAAATAAACTCCACGTCATCGTTAATGGTATCTCCATATTAGAGTTTGACCGTAACAAACCCCTCCCAGGTCACCAGAGACGTTACTTAGACCAAATGGATGTCACGATGGATGCAGGTATCCGACTAGGTGACGATGATATCGAAAACCCCAATACACTACAACGAGCTCAGTACATCGCCAACTCACTTATCAATGCCCTCTTCAAAGAAAACTACGACTTAGGCATTGCTATGTGTACTTATTTAGCTAAACGTATTCCCGACTTACTACAAATCAAAGCTATCGGAGAAGAAAATGAACCCTCAATCGAACTTGTGTTTGATCGCAACCTTGAAAAAGCTCAACAAGAGCAAACAATTGAATTTTTCAAGCCTGAAAGTACTGATAAAACAATACATTAAATAAACATCTTAATATTATTAAATACTAACATAGTTAGTTAAGTTTATATTCAGCCTCTGCACATATAATAGCCACCAGTTCCACAGGAAGTAAAAAACAATAACAGGAACAACTAAAAAAGTGAGCAAATAGTTGGGGCTATAAAGCAAAACTTTTAATAATAAAAACAAGATGGAATCGGTCGGGAGCTTGGTGAAAAATAACAATAAACACCAACTTCCAACTTTTTTTAAATAAACCTCAAACATGGCTTGCACAAGTTAAAAACTTATATATAATGCACGCCTCTCAACGCCGCAATAGCTCAGTTGGTAGAGCAACTGACTTGTAATCAGTAGGTCCCGAGTTCGACTCTTGGTTGCGGCACCATATTCAGGTTTCTGGAGAAT
>DQSN01000194.1 GCA_015663245.1 Leucothrix mucor | reverse complement strand
CATCTCTCGTATTGGCAGGATTATTTACAACGGGTTGTTCGCAACAACAAATTCAGGAGCCCGCAGTTGCTACACCAGCACCAGCACCAGCTAAACCAGCTCCTGTCGTAGTAAAGCCAGCTCCTGTAGTTACTGCACCTGTTAGACCTGCTCCACGCCCAAGAAATCCTAACTGTCATACGCATCCTGCTAACTCAATGACCAAGTCTATTCAACATTGCCATAAAAACCCACAAGGTAGACATCATTACGGTAAGAAGGTAAAGCATGCGGTAGTAAAACGTGCTCCTGCTAAACCACAGGTTGATGTTTATGCACTACAAAGAAAACTTAAAGCTAAGGGCTACTACAAAGGCGCTATTGATGGCGTTGTTGGCTCACAAACTCGTGATGCTCTAAAACGCTTTCAAAATCGATAAATTTAACGACTGAAATAAAAGTATCCGTAACTTTTATTTCTTATCGATAGGCTGTTTATAGTGTGACTGATGTGTTTGCACTACAAACAACACCCACTAAAATGCGAGATTCTTTCTCGCATTTTTTATGCCTAAGTTACTATTCAATCCTTATCACATCTTGATTCAAGCCAAGTCTGTATAAAGCCACTAACTTGTTGAATATCATTAATATCCAACCACTTTAATGACTCTTTTTTTTGTGCAGGCATCTCATCTGAGGCTATGGCAATAATATTTGCATCATTGCGGTGTAAATACGGTCTAGCCAAAGACTGACGATGCAACTCGATTTTTGGAATGGCTTCATTTTTAAATCCTTCCACTAACACTAAATCTAAACTATCTAACTGTAATACCTGCAAAGCTTCCTGCAAACTCGGCTCTTCCTTCTCTTCTTGCAACTCAGCAATCCACGCAATACGCTCTTTCGAGGCAATAACCACCTGTTCAGCTCCTGCTTTGCGTAATTCGTAACTATCTTTTTTAGGATGGTCGATTTCAAAATTATGATGCGAATGCTTAACCAAAGCTATGTGGTAACCAGCCTTAGTCAACAGAGGAATTACTTGAGTAAGCAATGTCGTTTTTCCTGTACCACTATAAGCTGCAAAGCCCAACAAAGGCACAGGAAAGTCATTGAGTGCTAGCATAAGATCCTATTCCCATTTAGACTTTTGTGATTCGGTATTAATATTTGCAAATGCCTTACTTTGATCAGAGAAATCAACTAAAGCGAGACCTTGTGCTTGTAGCCACCGCCCGAGCTTGCGATTACCAGCATGCAAATACTCCCGAAGATCAGCCAAAGCAGCAACGGGTATCAGTGCATAAGCAGATTGCATGCGTAGACCATCGTGAGCAACAGTCAGTGCAGCTTGTGAGTTATTTTTAATACTCAGCATCCGCTCCAATAAATCAGCAGGAAGGAAAGGTCCATCACAAGGTAGCGTTAATAAATAATCCGTTGCTACAGCCTCTAAACCAGATTCAATTCCCGCTAAAGGCCCTTGATAACCCTCAAATTGATCGCTAATAACAGGATAACCATAATCACCATATAACAGCATATTACGATTAGCATTAATGATGATACTGCTAAGCTGTGGCTGAATGCGTTCTAGCACATGCTCTATTAGGGGTTTCTGCTGAAATTGCACCAAGCCTTTATCTTGCCCGCCTAAACGACTCCCTTGCCCACCCGCGAGGATTAATGCTGTTACATCACAACTACTCAGCATGCTTGATTAGCTCAACAATAAAGGCTCCCACCATTTTTGATTATTCATATACCAATGAATGGTTTTGATTATCCCCGTCTCAAAGGTATCTTGTGGCTTAAAACCAAGCTCTGTTTCTAGCTTTGTCGCATCAATCGCATAACGCCAATCATGCCCTGCTCTATCTTCTACATAAGTGATTAAATCGGCAGACGCTTTACCATTCGCAGGTGCTGCATCAGGATATTGCTTATGTAATTCAGGATCAGCGGCAAACATGCGATCCATCTCTTTACAGAGCAGCATTATAATATCGATATTCGTCCACTCGTTATTGCCACCGATATTGTAAATCTCGCCAACTTTACCTTTCTCTAAGATCACATCAATACCACGCGCATGGTCATCCACATACAACCAATCACGTATGTTTTTGCCAGAACCATAAACAGGCAAAGGCTTACTGCGTAAAATATTACTTAAAAATAGCGGAATTAGCTTTTCAGGGTATTGATAAGGCCCGTAGTTATTAGAGCAATTTGTCGTGGTGACATTCAAACCAAAGGTATGATGATAAGCACGCACTAGATGATCGGATGATGCTTTACTCGCAGAGTAAGGCGAGTTTGGTGCATAGACATGATCTTCAGTAAATGCATCTTCATCATCTGCCAACTCACCATAAACCTCATCGGTTGATACATGATGAAAGCGATGACCTGGCTTTGCCGTTGCTTCATTCTCAATCCACACCCGACGTGCCGCTTTGAGAATATTATGCGTACCCACAATATTGGTTTCGATGAAAATATCAGGGCCTGAGATTGAGCGATCGACATGGCTTTCAGCAGCAAAATTGACAATGGTATCAATATCATTCTCAATCATTATTTTTTCAACTAAAGCATCATCAGCAATACTGCCTTCAACAAAGCTAAAATTAGGGTTGTCTTTTAAACCATCAAGACTAGGAAGATTTCCCGCGTAGGTTAATGCATCCAATACTACAAGCTTGTCTTCTAAATGCTCTCTTAGCCAATAATAAACAAAGTTTGCACCTATAAAACCCGCACCACCTGTTACTAATAATTTACGCATAATTTTTCTCTGATAGTTAATTTTTTATTCTCTTCGAGCAGTTTCAAACATATTATGTCATTACAAGCTCTGCTGTCGGATGGCGTCTTATCCAACCTACAAAATCGTTACATCGATAAGCTACAGCAATTCTGCCAACATTTTTCGTAATGCTAATTGCCAATGATCACTCTGCATATCGAGTGCTTTCCATGTCTGTGTTTTATCAAGCACGCTATAGGCGGGACGACTTGCAGGTGTGGGGTAATCAGCTGTCGTTAGTGGATTTATCAATATTTTTTCTTCCAACAAACCTAAGTCTAAGCCTCCTTCTTGTATCGCAACCGCAAAATCATACCAGCTCGCAACACCTGCATCTGTCCAATGATGCATTCCTGTCGCATCAGTCTCAATCGCTCTCCAAATAGCATCTGCTAAGGAATTCGCCCATGTTGGTGTACCAATCTGATCCGCAATCACACCCAAAAAATCACGCTCAGACATCAAGCGCAACATGGTTTTAACAAAGTTATTTCCATGTGCTGAATACAACCAAGCGGTGCGAATAATAAAGGCATCATCACCCAGTATTTCTAAAACAGCCTTATCACCATCATCTTTGGTCTGTCCATAAACCCCTTGAGGATCAGTTGGCGCATCAACCAAATAAGGCGAACAGCCCTTACCATCAAACACAAAATCGGTTGATGTTTGAATGAATTTAATGCCGTTATCTTTAGACACTTGAGCAAGATTACGCGCACCTGTCTCATTGATAGCAACCGCCACCGCTGGCTCTTCTTCCGCCTTATCAACTGCCGTATAAGCTGCTGAGTTAATAATCACATCAGGTTTACACTCTGCAACAAAAGCATTCACTGCTTCAGCATTGGTAATATCTAACTCATCTTTATCGGTAAGAATGCACTTGTAGCCATCAGGTGCGGTACGTGGTAATTCGTAGCCTAACTGCCCATTCGCACCTGTGATTAAGACTGTTTTCATAAGTCGCCCTCAAAAACAATCGCTTCAGATAGTAACGTCGCTTTAGCATCTTTACCCGACAATACTGGCTCTTTGCCATCGACTAAATGCCAATCAATATTTAACTCAGGATCATTCCAACGTACGCAACCCTCATGCTCTGGCGCATAATAGTCCGTGCATTTATAGACAAATTCAGCCGTTTCAGACATCACATAAAAACCATGTCCAAAGCCTGGTGGAACCCATAGCATGTGTTTATTTTCAGCCGATAGCTCATAGCCCACCCACTGTCCAAAAGTTGGAGAGTTTTTGCGTAGGTCTACAGCCACATCAAACACGCTACCTTCAACCACGCGTACTAACTTTCCTTGCGGTTGAACCAACTGATAATGCAAACCACGCAAAATCCCATGAGATGATTTACTGTGATTATCTTGAACAAAATCAACATCAATCCCATTTTCAGCAAAGTGTTGGCGTTGCCACGTTTCCATAAAAAAACCACGGTGATCACCAAAGACCTGTGGCTTAACTAAGATAACTTCGGGGATTGCAGAAGGGATAAATTCCATATTGATAATGCCTTAAAAAATGATCGCTCTATGGTACTTGCAATAACGGGGGAATCAAGCAACAGACGAAAATGGATGATAATGAAGCGATAATCAGTGCAAAGTAGCTGCGCTTTTCCACTCATCAAGCTCACT
>DQSN01000241.1 GCA_015663245.1 Leucothrix mucor | reverse complement strand
CATAAACGTGAAGTTGGCTATGCACATAGTTGGTTGAAGAATATTACTGATGATATTTTTGGTTAATCAATCATATCAATGACTCAGGTGTAAAAGCCTTGAGTCTTGAGTAATAGTAAAAAGGTGAGGTTTTCCTCGCCTTTTTTATTGTCCATTATTTATTGCTTTCTAGTAATTTTTCTTTACTGACTTTTTTCATCTTTTTAATCTCAATTTCTCTTTTTGTAGCCTCAGAACGTGACTCCCACGACTCCTGATAAACCACCGATACGGGTCTCCGTGCACGAGTGTACTTAGCACCTAATTTATCATTATTATGCTCAGCTTCGCGGCGAGACACATCCGTTGTGATTCCTGTGTACAAGCTATCATCTGCGCAGCGTACAATATAGACAAACCATTTCTTTGATTCTTTATTTTTCATGCTATTGTTATCTGCTCTTATCAATCTGGTTTCTAGCTTGTGTCAAATACTCCTATCTTACACGTATTAATTCCCGATTTATTGTCGCCTCTTAAACTTTGGAATCAAGATTTTGGTTTTGTCGCAGTAACTAATGAAACAGTAGCCTTATTAGCACAGCATCAGAGAAACAAAGTGCCTTTTTCAGGGCTGGATTCTAGTCTATTTAGCTTACTTGGGTTTTCTCCAGAAACTGAGATTCCTTATGCTTTTTATCGTGCTAAAAAGGAGCGTTTAAAGACAGTGTTGGGTGAACATAAAGGCACAATATTGTGTGCTGATCCTGTGCACTTAAAGGCAGGGCTTAGTGAGATAATGATGGATAGGCATGATTTTAACGATCTTTCAGATACAGATGCGGATAGTCTTCTCGAACTTTTAAACCAGCACTTTTTTCAAGATGGTTTGCAATTCGTGAAAGGTTCGGCTAATCGTTGGTATTTATTATTAGCCAATGATGATTCTATTCGCACGACTCCGTTGCGAGAAATGCGGGCTAAAGATATTTCAAAAAAACTGCCTCAGTCCGACAGAATTAATCTGCATAAAATACAAAATGAAATACAAATGTTACTACACAGTTCTGAGGTGAATCAGCGACGAGAGCAAGAAGGAAAATTAGCGATTAATAGTTTGTGGTTTTGGGGGGGAGGCACAACACTGAAAGCTCGCACCCGAGTACGCTCAGTCATTGGAGGAGGGCTTCATGGTGAAGTAGTGGCTTCGGTAGCAGATTGCCGCTATTTAGTATCTGCCATAGAGCCTGAAAAGGAACTAAGTGAAATGCCTGCGGGTGGACATCACTTGCTGATTTTGGATCAGCTAACTCCCTTTGCTTTAAGTGATGATCTTGATGGCTGGCAGCAGGAGTTAAATAAGTTAGAAAAAATATGGTTAGCTCCCGTTGAGAAGTTTTTTAATAAAGGTAAGCTGAAAGTGCTATTGCACAGTTGTGATGGTAGTGTATATATTCCTAAAAAAACTAGTGTTTTAAATAAGTTATGGCGAAAAGTTAAAGGTGATAATATAAGCTTGTTAGCATTGGTGGGAGGAGGGGGTAATGAGTAATTCAATGCAATTAATACATCGAGAATTGACGGGAAAAATATCAACTAAAGAGACGGGGTCAGACCTGTTGCAACGTGTCTTCTCCGCCAGAGCAATTGACTCAATGCAGGCGTTAAGTTTTGAGCTTAAAGATTTACATCCTATCTCGCAGCTAAAAGATATTCACAAAGCCGTCGCAGTCCTTGTTACCACTTTAGAAGAGAATGAAACTATCGTGATTATCGGTGACTTTGATGCAGATGGTGCCACGGCAACCACGGTTGCGGTAAAGTCATTAAAAATGATGGGTTATAGCAATATTCATTATTTAGTCCCAAATCGTTTTGAGTATGGCTATGGTTTAACGCCAGAAATTGTTATTGAGGCGCAGCAATATAAGCCTGATTTAATTATTACCGTGGATAATGGTATTTCGAGTGTTGACGGTGTTGATAAAGCCAAAGAATTTAACTGCCAAGTTATTATTACTGATCATCACTTGCCTGGTCATCAGTTGCCTAATGCGGATGCTATTATTAACCCAAATCAGCCTGACGATACTTTTCCCTCTAAAAATTTAGCGGGGGTTGGTGTGGTGTTTTATTTGATGCTTGCGCTTAAAGGTAAGCTACAAGAAATAGGCTATTTTCAACAACATAATATTCCTGTACCTAACTTAACTAGCCTCCTAGATTTAGTGGCACTAGGTACCGTTGCCGATGTTGTGCCACTGGATAGAAATAACCGTATTCTTGTTGAGCAAGGCTTGAGGCGTATGCGTAGCAAGCAGTGTTGCGTGGGCATACAAGCTTTGTTTAGCGTGTCAGGACGCAATATAAGCAATGCTGTGAGTAGTGATTTGGGCTTTAGTTGCGGTCCGCGCTTAAATGCTGCTGGGCGCTTAGATGATATGGCAATAGGCATAGAAACCTTGTTGACGACTGACTATCAACAGGCAATGGAAATGGCGGCTGCTTTAGATGATCTTAATAAAGATCGTCGTGAAATTGAAAACAGTATGAAAGGTGAGGCTTTACAGCTATTAGAGGATGAATTTGAAAGTTTAGATGCCGAGCAGAATATCCCCGTTAT
>DQSN01000082.1 GCA_015663245.1 Leucothrix mucor | reverse complement strand
GATACCAAGCAATTACGCGCAAATTACCAGGATGTACCGAGTAATTTAATAAATGCAATTGTTGACTCTAACTCTACCCGCAAGGATTTTATTGCAGATGGTATTATTGCGAGGCAACCTAAAATAGTAGGTATACATCGTTTGATTATGAAAAGTGGTTCGGATAATTTTAGAGCCTCGTCCATTCAGGGTATAATGAAACGTATTAAAGCAAAAGGTATCGATGTAGTGGTATACGAGCCAGAGCTTGATGAGGATAAGTTTTTTAATTCAGTCGTAGTGAAAGATCTGGAAAAATTCAAACAGATGTCCGATATTATTGTGGCAAATCGTTTGTCGGATGATATTAGCGATGTTACTGATAAAGTGGTCACGAGGGACTTGTTTGGAAGTGATTCGTGATTGTTTAGATAGTCTTTACTTGTCTATTGTTTTTTTTAGTCTTAAATATGAAATGACACCCTTAATAAGCTATACTGTTGGTTATGATAGATTTACACTGCCATATTCTACCAGGGCTCTGCGACGGCTCTCAAAATATTGAGACCTCCTTAGAAATGGCTCGGCTAGCTGTTATTGATGGCATTAGTGTGCAGGCATGTACGCCGCATATTTATCCTGGCGCTTATGATAATAATGCTCAAATTATTCAATCAGCAATGGACTCCCTCCAAAGTGAACTAGATGCAAAATCGATTCCTCTTAAGTTGGTTATAGGAGCCGATACTCATATGGTTCCAGAGGTGATGAGTGGTTTAAAAAATGGTCGTATCCCTTGCCTTAATAACTCTCAGTATTTTTTGTTAGAGCCTTCTCATCATGTTCCAGTTCTACAGTTTGTTGAACGTACTGTTAATTTTGTTCGTGCAGGTTATACCCCGCTTATTACACATCCTGAGCGTTTGGGTTGGCTTGATGAAGACAATTACTCTGACTTTGTTGAAGTGGCAAAAAAAGGAGCTTGGATACAAATAACAGCAGGTGCAATAGAGGGACGGTTTGGTAAAAAAGCAAAATACTGGGCTGAAAAATTTTTAGGTGATGGGCTTGTGCATGTTATTGCAACAGATGCTCATGGGGTTAAAAACCGTCCTCCCATATTAAGTGTAGGGGTAAGCTTGGCAGAAAATATTGTCGGGCAAGAAGAGGCTAATAAAATGGTAAATGAGAGACCTCAAGCTATTATAGATAATATTCCTGTGGTTGATGTTGTTATGCCACAAGGATTGTTAGGTGGAGGTAAGTGTTTAGATGAGCCAAATAAAGATTTTTTTCAAAGGTTTTTTGGTAATTAAGACGTTTAAATTGACGTTTTATCGCTCAAGTCTACCAGTTCGAGCTGGTGGTTGTTTAGTGTTTTTCTGTTGAGGCTTATTCTTTGTTACATACTTGATCAAGCAAAATATTGAATATGTTTTATACTCATTCTTTTAAAGAAATCTTAGTGATTAAATCCTATGAAAATATATATGCCTATCCGTTCGATACTTATTGCTAGTAGCATATTGCTTTCAGCATGTTCTAGTAATTCATCGTTAGATTCTTATGCAAATGGTGAGCCTAGTGTTAGTAGTACTATTCAGCATAATACATCTACCGCCTTAACGAATAAGGGGAGAAAAATATTTTCTAATAATGCCGAGTTGTCTTATGTTGCAAAAGCACAGAAGGTTTATAAAATTGATACAGACGATGTGCTCGATATTAGCGTGTTTCAAGCAGATGAGTTGACTAAAAAAGTAACGGTTAACTCTCGAGGAAATGTTACTTTTCCGTTGATTGGCAGGTTTCATGCAAAAGGTTTGTCTCAGGAGCAGGCTGAGAAAAAATTAGAGTCTATGCTAGGGGCTAAGTATTTACAAAACCCTCAAGTAACCATAGGGGTTACTAAAAATAAAAAGAATGAAAAAATTACGCTTGAAGGGTGGGTGAAAACAGCAGGGATATTTCCTCTAGAGGGTGATGTGACACTATTACAGTCTATAGCTTTAGCAAAAGGCTTACATGATTTGGCAGATCCGACAAAAGTTATTCTGTTCCGCAAGTCAACAGGTAAAGCGTATTTACTAAACTTGCAAGATATTCGTGATGGTAAAGCTCGTGATCCTTATGTTGCGGCAGATGATAGAGTGGTTGTTGCAAAATCGGGCACACGTTCATTCATAAAAGATGCTAGTACAATCTTGGGCGGAGTTTTTGCGCCACTGCGTGGAATAGCATTTTAGGTTAATGGTTTAATATCATTTGTATTATTGAAGTCTATTTAAAGTAAAATCTTTAAATAGACTTTTTTGTTTTAAAAGTAAATTTATTTGATGGTGGCTAGAGTTCTAATGCTCTGTGTTTGAACTTGTTATGAGTAAATTTAATTTGAATTAGCTTTTTTAAATTGTTTAGACTGGCAGTATGTATTTAAGCCAGTGTGAAAGGCGGCTTTCAACTTAAGAATGGGATAGCTGGATTTCTATTGCCCCGTTTAAATTGTTAGTCTAAAAGGTCTTAATTAGTTTTTTAAATATATATAGGGTTTCTTGTGTGAATGAATTAAGAAAAAATAAAACTCAAGAGTTGGTTGAAGGACGTTATCCTTATGGTGTGTATTATGGCTCGCCACATCAAGAAGATGATGATGAAATTGATCTTAGAACTCTGTGGCGAACGCTTATGCGCTACAAGTGGAGTATTATTTTAATAACGTTATTAGTTTCTATTGCAACCTTAGTTG
>DQSN01000097.1 GCA_015663245.1 Leucothrix mucor | reverse complement strand
GAAGATCATGAAAAGCATGAAGATCACAAAGAAGATAAAGATCATGAAGATAAACATGATCACAGTCAGGAAGCAGCTGATGCACATACAGACTTTACGATAAATTATTCTTATCGTTGCAAGCAAAATAAACAGTTAGCCAGTATTAATATTGCAGGTTTGTTTAAGCATTTTAGCAATTTTGAAACGCTAAACGTGCAGTGGGTTCATAACAATAAACAATCTGCAAAAACCATTACTAAAAAAGATAATGTTATTAACTTTAATCAATAAGCTTATATGAAACAAACTGTTATCCAGCTCAGTGATGTGCATTTTCGTTACCCAGATCAAGACAAAGATTTGTTAAATATTGCCGATTTCCAGATTTATCAAGGGGGGCATCTATTGATTCATGGTGCAAGTGGTAGCGGTAAAACCACCTTGCTGAATATCATCACAGGCATTAGCCAACCCAGCTCTGGCACGGTACAGGTATTGGATAAGTCATTACAAAACTTGTCCAATACGCAACGCGACCAGTTTAGAGTGGATTATCTGGGCATTATTTTTCAACAGTTTAATTTATTACCCTATTTATCCTTACTGGAAAATGTGAAATTGCCCTGTTGGTTTTCAAAAAAGCGACAACGTGTAGTGACCAATACCCAGCAAACGGCAGAGCGTCTATTGGAAGAATTGTCTTTGTCTCCCACTTTATTTAATAAACCCGTTAATACCCTGAGTACGGGGCAACAACAACGGGTGGCAGTCGCTCGTGCATTAATTGGAGCACCTAAAATTATTATTGCCGATGAGCCAACCTCATCACTGGATGAGGGTAATCGACAACGTTTTTTACAGTTATTATTTCAACAAGCTGACAAACAACAAAGCACCGTCGTCTTTGTTAGTCATGACACCACTATCGCAAAATATTTTTCTCGTGTTATTGAATTATCAGAAATTAATCAAGCTGTTGAGGGCGATTCTACTACCCATTTTGATAGCAAGGAGAGCAAGTGAAACTCTTTAAAATAGCACTTAAAAGCGCCTTGCATCGTAAAGTCAGCTTGTCTTTAGCTATGTTCTCTATTGCGATTAGTATCCTTTTATTATTGGGTGTCGATACCATCCGCAAACAGGCAAAAAATAATTTTATCTCCACCATTTCACAAACCGATTTAATCGTCGGGGCGCGTAGTAGCCCCATTAACTTATTGTTATACAGTGTCTTCCATATTGGCAACGCCACCAAAAATGTCTCTTTTGCTAACTATCAAAAGATAATAGCAATGAAACAAGTTAAATGGTCTGTGCCTATTTCTTTGGGTGATTCGCATCGCGGTTTTCGTGTGATGGGCACAAATACTGATTATTTTCGTTATTATCGCTATGCGGATGGGCAAAATTTACAATTACAACAAGGCGTTATTTTTGATGATATTTATGATGCGGTTGTAGGTCATGATGTTGCAAAAAAACTCAACTATCAGCTAAATGATAAAGTCACCCTAAGCCATGGCATTATTGCCACAAAATATGGCGAACATGCCGATAAGCCTTTTCGTATTGTCGGTATTTTAGATAAAACCAACACACCTGTTGACCGTACGGTATTAGTTTCTTTAGAAGGCATAGAAGCCATTCATGTGGACTGGCAATCTGGCTCACGCTCTGCCATGAAAATATCGGCTAAAAAAGCACGCCAAATGGGATTAGAACCCAAAAGCATTACCGCTTTCATGTTAGGGGTAAAAAACAAAGTGGGTATTTTTCGCCTACAACGAAAAATTAATGAATATAATGATGAAGCTTTATTAGCGATTATGCCAGGTTCGACATTGGCTAACTTATGGCAAACCATGGGGCAATTTGAAAAGGTGTTAATGGCAGTCTCTGCCCTCGTATTATTGGCGGGCTTAATTACGCTACTCACCGCTTTACTCACTACGCTTAATGAACGTCGCCGTGAAATGGCAGTACTTCGAGCAGTCGGTGCTCATGCTTATCACGTCATTGTGCTTTTTATTCTGGAAAGTCTATTTGTCGTTATTGGTGGCTGTTTAATCGGTGTCGGCCTTTTGTATGGGGCGCAATATCTTTTACAGCCTTTTATGGCAGAAAATTATGGGATACATCTGATAATTAACGCCTTAGATAGCGAACAAATGATGATATTAATGGCGGCAATATTAGCGGGGTTATTGTTGAGCATCATCCCAGGATTTATTGCCTACAAGCGTTCACTTCAAGATGGTCTAATGGTTAAAATTTAAAACTATGTTTATAAGAAAAAGCTTAATACTCCTGCTGTTTGCACTCTTTTTAGGTGCTTGTACTGATGATGCACAACAAAGTCCCAAAAAAGCGGATCTCGCGCTCACACAAAAAAAGATAGAGGCTAAAACCTTTACAGAAACGAGCTGGGATGACCTAATGCCCAAAGAATACAGTGGCGATGCTATTGTGGCAAAATACAAAGAGCAACTGGATAAATTTGAAGACAGTGACTCCATGAGTCCAGAAGCAGATGCCCTTTATAAAAAAATCACCAAAGAGATGAGCAATGCTCCTGTTAATGAAGCCATCAATAATAAATACATTAAACTACCTGGCTTTATCGCACCGCTTAGTCAACACAATGGTGCGATTACTGAATTTTTATTAGTCCCTTATTTCGGTGCTTGTATTCATACCCCACCGCCCCCGATCAATCAAACGGTACTGGTTAAGACAGCGCCAAATCATGGCATAAAAACAGAAGATTCTTTTGGTGCTATCTGGGTTTCGGGGAAAATGGAAATTGAGAATAAAAAAACGGATATTGGTGAGGCGGGTTACAATATCAAAAACGCTATTATTGAGGCATACACGGAATAAAACAGTTATGCAAAATAACAAAAACAAGCAGTCTTCAGTAACTGCATAATCATATTGTTCGTGCATAGGTAATGCTTCCAAATGATTTTTAGTCAATCCTGTGAGCTTTCAACCAGAGTTTCCTCTGTTGCATCAAAATGACTCTATCAAACAGGAGCGACATGAGAAATCCGATCCCTGCGACAAGAATGATAGTCGCACCTGAAGTAAGGTCGCTAACATAAGAAATCCAAAGCCCAGTACTGATAAATATCATTCCAAGAATACTGGAGGCAACCATCATTTGTAGTAGTGATGAGGTATATTTTTCAGCGATATAAGGAGGAATGGTCAAAAGAGCAATAACAAGAATAAGGCCAACAACCTGAACCACAATAACCACTGTCACGGCAACCATGCCGATTAGCATAAAGTAAAGCGCCTTGACGGGTATCCCTCGCACTCTAGCAAACTCTTCGTCATAGGACATGACAAGTAAATCTTTATAATAGTAGCTAACAAGGGCTATATTCATCGCTGTAAGACCCGCCATTACAATAAGATTACTCTGGGGAACACTCAAAATACTCCCAAACAGGTAACTCATCAATTCAACATTATAGCCTGGAGTCATATCGATCAAAATAATGCCTGTCGCCATTCCCACCGCCCACATAACCCCTATAATGGTATCAGCGCGCTGTTTGGATTTAAGTGTGACGGCAGCCATTATCATTGCAGAACCAAGGGAAAAGAAAGTTGCTCCAATCATATAAGGCCAGCCGAAATATAAGGACAAACCAATACCTCCATAAGCACTATGTGCAACTCCACCCGCTAAAAAGACAAGACGATTAACCACAATCAGCGTTCCGATAACGCCGCAGCTAATGCTGGCAAGAAGACCCGCTAGCAGTGCGTTACGCATAAATTCAAACTGGAGAACGTCTAGCATGTCTTTTCATCCTGCTGGTTTTTAGGTTCTTTGATGCCTGCAACAACTCCAACTGGACACATCTCCTCGACGGAGCAAGAATGATAAGCATTGAGTACTTCTGCAGTAGAGTCAAATGACTGATGGTAATGCAATGTTCGATTGAGACAGGCAACTGATTTTGCATAGGATGAAACCATCATAAGATCATGGGTGACCATCAGAATGGTGAGTTCTTTGTTCAGCTCTTTGAGAAGCGCATAAAAGTCAGTCTGCCCCTTCGTGTCGATGGATGCCGTTGCTTCATCCAGTACGAGCAGTTGAGGATCTGAAATCAACGCCCGAGCAATGAGAACCCGCTGTCTCTGCCCACCAGAAAGAGTCGCTATTTTTCGACTGGAGTAATTAGCTATCCCAAGTTTATCCATGACTGCTAAGGCAGTCTTTCGGTCTTGCTTTGCATTGCCACGCTGGAATCTTCGAGCAGGTTCATGCTTCCCCATTAAAACAATGTCCAGAGCTGTTGCTGGAAAGCTAAGATTATGATTAATATATTGTGGCACATAGCCTATGGAAACGGCATGGGAACGTGGCTTTTGATTTTGAATTTTGACCATACCATGGGTTGGATTCAGCAAGCCGAGAACCATTTTTAAGAGTGTAGTTTTTCCACCACCATTTGGCCCAATAATGGCAACAAAATCTCCTTCATATAGGGTGAGATTGATATTATGTAAAATATCTTTCTCACCATATGAAAAGCATAAATCAGATATTTCAACAATAGGGGCAGGCGCTGGCAAAGGTGTAGACATTATCGTAAGGCACTTTGGAATTTATCAGCAACAACTCTCATATTGGAAAGCCAATCCTCAGCCAATGGATTAATGGGAATAACCTCTCCCTTGATTTCCCTTGCTACCACTGTAGCGTTTTTGGTGGAAAATTGCGGTTGTACAAAAATGACATGAATATCATCTTTCCTTGCTTTTTCAATCGTTTTTTGTAGTTGTGCAGGTTTAGGATTCTTTCCCTCAACCTCAACCGCAACCTGTTGTAAGCCGTAATCATGGGCAAAGTATCCCCAAGAAGGATGAAAAACCATGAACTTCATGCCTTTCTTCTCTTTAAAGATAGTGTGTAAATCGTTATCGAGCGTATCAATTTTTTTAGCAAACAAATCAAAGTTCTGTTGAAACAGTGCTTTTTTCTCAGGGAGGATTTTAACAAGCGCATCGGTTACTGTAGCTGCTTGTATTTTCACCAATAAAGGGGAAAGCCAGATGTGTACATCAAGTCCTGTTTTGTGGTCGTGTGATTTCTCTTTATGCTCCTTCTCCTTAGCCTTCTTTTTCTTCTTGCTCATAGTCAACTTAGTGATTCCTTCATCGGTGTGAACAACCTTCATTTCAGGATTGACTTTGCTGATTTTATCAAGCCAAGCATGTTCAAAGGGTACGCCGATAGAAAAGTATGCACTGGCTGAGGCAAGTTGCCTCATCTGGGATGACTTAGGTTCATAGGTTGCTGGACTAGCTCCAGGCTTTACCATAACTTCTACATTGACATGATCTTTACCAATTTGTTGCACAAAAAATTTCTGGGGAACTATGCTGACAAAAACCGTTGGTTTATCATTGGCAAATGCCCATTGAGTTGATAGCAATAGACTAAAAAAACAAATTGTTAAGATTGTAAATAAACGTTTCATCTTATTCTCACTTTAAGGTAAACATAAATAAACAGGTCTACTTTATAAAAAATATTTTTATCATCAAACTCATGCAACAAGGGAGGTAGTAATAATAAACCGTCCATATTGCACCGATTTTTTGCTCCTGCTCAAGCGATATCAAAAGGTGCATAGTTATTCTATGCAACGATTTGAGAGCGTTTTAGCAGGAGCAAAAAGACAAGTAAGATGGATGATTTATTCTTAACTACGTCCCTAAGTATAAGTATGCTACAGGCTGCTAATACTATTGCCATTTTTTTGGTAAAAATTACAATCTCTATTTGAAGTGAGTATCCTAAATCGTCCTAAATATATTACAGAATAGTTATGTTATAACATAACATATAAAAACGTCAATAGAAGTGTCTCCCAAATCTCCAGATAGACCCCAGGCTAGGCTGTCGAAATACCCCTTCTAATCAACAACAATATCCCCCGCTACTTGGATATTATTATTCACAAGAAAATCCTGATGTTTCTTTCTCATGGTGTAGGGTATGTTTTCTTTCTCACATACGACTAAATCATGATGAGGTGTACCTGCCAACCCATTGCTGACGGTAGATTCATCGTGTTGCCCACAGAGTGTTGGAATTAATAATGTGGTTCGATTCATATCGGCTTGTGGACTTCTTTCAATAACGTGTTTAAAGCGTCCAAAAAGTGATTCAATGATGTCACTACTCACAGCTAACAACACCTCTGGAAATTGTTGTTGAATAATTTTGTGTATTTGCAACCAGGTTTGTAGTCGTATTTTAACGTTGGAACTATCGTCTAGCGGCTCAAGTAGTGCTTCACACTGGAGATAAGTATTTGCATTCAATTCTTGAGTTTTGAGTCTTTTCATCAGCTCTGAGGCGATTTGGCTGGTGAGAGCAAAGCCATTAATAAAGGAGGTGAGCGAAGGGAGCTCAGCAAAGACATCACGTAGCTTTTCTAATGGGCTACTCTTTTCCGCTGGCTCGTTAAAATCCAAGGTTGTTAGCATTTTCTCCCCCCATTTTGCTAACTTTCCAATACTTTGAAAACGTCCTTTCTGACGTAGTTTAGGAGGGATAAGAAAAGCCATATTGGTTTGTCGAAGACGTGCGGAGGATTTTTTCGTTAACGAGGTAAATTGCTTGTCATCACTAGACTGCCCGTACTCTGCTTTCAATGCATTGCCAACAACATGCCCTATATCATCAATAACTCGCTGTTTTTTATGTATTTATTTGATCACACAATCAAAAACAGGGATTTCTGCTTTAGCGTTGAAACGACAATTAGGCGTTTCCTATCATACCGCGTGGAGCATGAAGCAAAAAATCATGCAAGTCATGAAGGAACGCTATGATGAAAAATCCTTATCAGGCATTATTCAATCGGATGATGTGTACTGGGGAGGCGAACTTCACGGTGGCTCTAGAGGACGGGGTTCTGAGAATAAAACCCCCTTTGTTGTTGCGGTATCCACGAATGAAAAAGGCAACCCAATCGCAATGAATATGAACGTGGTTAAAGGGTTTCGACTCGCTGAAATATCACGTTGGGCAAGGCGACACCTGCAAGAAGGAAATACCATTGTCTCCGATGCTTTAGCCAGTTTTTCAGCCGTCACTGATGCGAGATGTAAACATATTCCAATCGTGACGGGGGGGGAAGTCTGTTGAAAAAGAAGAGTTGTATTCGTTTAACACGATGATAAGTAACATAAAAAATGCGATAACGGGAACCTGCCATGCTATTAATCATAAGCATCTGCCTCGATACTTGGCAGAGTTTTATTATCGTTTTAATCGTCGTTTTGATTTACAAAATATGTTTCCACGTTTTGTTTATATAGCAGCCAGAACGCCTCCTATGCCGAATAGGTTGCTAAGCTTGGCTGAGAGTTATGGGTAATTAGGTAAACTTTTAAACTGCCTCAATATAGCTTTTTCCAGCTATCATTACCTGACGTTTTTTCAATATCCGTCATACGTTCAAGGTGTGAAGCTAACTCTTCATCATTGGCTTTAATAACTTTAAATGCGGATGCCTCTGTGGTGACACGACGAATACCTGCGGCATTGCCTGCCCCTGTGGCAGCGTCTTGTACATTCATTAAGGACAAAGCGACTTGCCCACCCGTCATCGCCAGATAAACATCACCCAATATCTGCGAATCTAATAATGCCCCGTGAAGCTCACGGTGTTCATTACTAATTTCGTAGCGTTTACATAAAGCATCTAAACTATTACGCTGCCCAGGGTGTAAATCTCGCGCCATCACCAAGGAATCAATAATGGTGCAAATACTATCTAATGGCTCTTGGCTCGCCCCCATTTTTTTATTAAACAGATCAATTTCATAATTCAAAAAACCTATATCAAACGGTGCATTATGAATAATTAACTCTGCGCCTTTAACGTACTCGATAAAGTCGCTACTAATTTCGGCAAAGCGGGGCTTATCTGCAAGAAATTCAGGTGTGATGCCATGAACCGCCAGCGCCTCTGCGTCTATTTCTCGATCTGGCTGAATATATTGATGATAATCGTTACCCGTCATTTTGCGGTCGATCATTTCAACACAACCTATTTCGATAATACGATGTCCATCACGGGTTTCTAGACCTGTGGTTTCTGTATCCAGAAGAATTTGTCTACTCATTATTACTCACTACCGCCTTTCTCATCCATTGCACGATTTGCCAAGGCATCGACACGATCATTTTCTGCGTGCCCGCTGTGCCCTTTTACCCATTTCCAATCAATCTTATGTTTCTGCGTTGCCGCATCTAGGCGTTGCCACAGATCTTTATTTTTAACAGGCTTTTTAGCGGCTGTTTTCCAATCACGCTTTTTCCAATTGTCCATCCATTGACTAATGCCTTGTCTTACATATTGGGAGTCGGTCGTTAATACGATATTGCATGATTGATCTAAAGTCTCTAAGCCTTTGATCGCCGCCATCAATTCCATTCGATTATTAGTTGTTTCAGCTTCATAGCCGTACAGCTCTTTTTCGTGTTGTCCATAACGTAATAAGGTTCCCCAACCACCAGGGCCTGGATTGCCGCGACAGCCGCCATCGGTGAATATTTCTACTATTTTTTGATTATCCATTTATTGTTATCTTAATTTGAGAAGTTTGTGCGACGTACGCGTTGAGCGGTGCGGTTTAAAGCAACCTTGCCACCTGTTAGAAGAATAGGTGCTTTCCATACTTTCTTGTGGGGGCGCATTGAGACCACCTGCTTTTTAGCGTGGATAATATAGAGGCTCCCAAGTAGAGGCCATATTTTCTCACCCCACTTTTCCATCCAAGCCATACTTTTGAAGATTTTTTCATTCTTTAGGCTAGGGCGAAAGCCAATATAGTTGACTTCTAAAGTTTCAAAACCTAACAAAGAAAACCAATCGCGAACATGCGATGCGCTCCGTGTTCTATAGCGTGTATCTTTTTTCCTTGATGATTTTAAAAAACGCTTTACGCCCAACGAGGTATACGGATTAAAACCGATCAAAATACAATGTCCTTCAGGTACAAGCACACGGTCAATTTCACGTAATACCTGATGAGGGTTTTGCGAACATTCCAAAACATGGCTAGCAATGACTAAATCGACATTATCAGCGGCAATCGGTAACTGCTCTGGTTTGGCAATTAAATCATTACAATTATCATCTGCACCTATAGAGAAGCCAGCAGAGATACGAGAGTCTTTTAGAAACTCTTTACGACCACTCAGCACCCCTATATTAAGGCAATAATAACCAAATATTTCAGATAGGTACTCAGATATATAGTCATCCAAACTCAATAAAGCCTGCTGCCCTGCAAGGCTTTCATACCATAAAGCACAGTCTTTTATATTGATGTCTTTAGCGGTCATTTGCAATCCTTCAAGTGGTTAAAAACATATCAGAAAAAGAATAAAACATTGAGTAGTAATGAATACTTGCTGACAGATAGTCACAATGATTCAGTTTATGTTCAACATCTAATTCATAGAATACGCCAACAATAAAAATCAACATTTAGGCTTTGTGACGCTATCAATAATTAATAATAAAAATAGCATGGTTTAGATGACAGGGCATCCTTATTTCACAAGCTATTGTCAGGCTGCCTTTAATAACAACAAAAATCAACGCTATTTGGGGTTAAAATATGTACCATCAAAGGAAATTAAGCCTTGCGATTTCTGCGGCACTCGCTATTTCAGTGCTTTCGGCTTGTAGTGGTAGTAACAATATAAAGCAATCTGCATCTTATCAACATGAGATGGGAGATGTGGAGTTTCAAAAGGCTGCCTATCACCTGACACGTACCGCTAAACCCCAGCAGTTTAACCTTGCTGATGATCTTGAAGATGCTGCGGAAATATTAGGAATTACAAAACGTCCTGCGAGTATTAATAATGCTCGACCAGCAAGGTCTGCACGCCCTGCTATTGTCAAGGCGACCTATCACCCTGTTGCAAACCTTACACAGAAAGTAAAGTGGCAAAAACCACAGCGTTACTCTAAGCCAAAGTCTAAAGGACAATCACGCCATCAAGCACCGCGTGGTCACTCTGACATGTGGCAACGCCTCAATCGTGGTCAGACAATGGCAAGCCACACTAATCGTGCCTCGGTACGTCGCTTTATCAGACACTATGCGAGTGATCGTGCTCGTCTACAGCGTATTTCTAGTCGTGCTTCCAATTATCTCTTTATGATTGTTGCCGAGCTGGAACGGCGCAATATGCCCACCGAACTCGCTTTATTACCCTTTGTAGAAAGTGCTTATGTTAATACGGCTCGCTCTCATGCTGCAGCAGCAGGTATGTGGCAGTTTATTCCTTCAACGGGTCGTCTTTACGGGCTTAAACAGACCCGTGGATATGATGGGCGCATGGATAGTTTCGAGTCAACACGCGCCGCATTAGATTATCTGCAAAAACTTCACAGGGAATTTAAGGGGGATTGGTTCTTAGCCCTTGCAGCTTATAACGCTGGTGAAGGTCGTGTTGGCAGAGCGATTAGAGAAAATCGTCGTAAAGGTCGACCTACAAACTACTGGAACTTGCGCCTACCGAAAGAGACACGCGAATATGTGCCACGTTTATTAGCCTATAAAGAGATTATTCGTAATCCAGCACGTTATGGCTTGCGTTTACCAAGAGCAACAAGTCAGGCTTCTTTGATCCCTATCAAGGTTAATAAAGCAGTTGATTTACGCAAGGTTGCACGTCACGCAGGATTACCAGCGCATACATTAACAGCGTTAAACCCTAACTATCTGCATGGTATAACAACACCTCGCTTATCGAAGCGTGTAATTTTACCTGCAAGACATGCGGGGCGTTTACAACATATCATCAGAAAAATGCCTGGTATGCGAGATTCTGGATATCGCTATGCGAAATATAATAAAAAGCGCTCCTCTAAGAAGCGCTATGCGAAGAAACGTTATTCTAAATCTTACAAGCGAGGTGGTAAGCGTATCATCACGCACCGCGTACGCTCTGGCGAGACGCTCTACAGAATTGCCCTGCGTCACGGAACCACTGTGAAAAGTATTATGCGAATGAATAAAATGCGCTCTTCTCGTGTAAAAGCAGGAAAACGCTTACGGGTTGCAAGTAAAAGGTACTCTAAAAAGCGCTACAGCTAAATGCAACATTGCAGGCCTGTTTTTTAAAATCAATGATAAAAGCCAACAAATCCTGTTGGCTTTTTTTGTGCAAATAAATATAGTGGAGGAATGACAAATCAAACCGATAAAATTCGATCTCAACTCCAACAACAACGCGAACGTTTAACGACATCCCAGCAACTTCTATTGTCACAACAAATCTGTCAACAGATAAGTGACTCTGCGATTTTCCAAGCAGCTCAGCATATTGCTTTTTACACGCCTGTCAAAAGTGAAGCTAGCCCCCTACCCTTACGAAAGAACAGTCAGAAAAGTTTTTACTTACCGCTACTTTCCACTCAACAATACCATCATTTATTTTTTGTGAAAATAGACGGTACAACGCAATATGAAAATAATATTTACAATATCCCTGAGCCTCTTTACACACAGGCAGATATTATCGCTACAGAAAATCTAGATTTAGTCATCATGCCGCTGGTAGCAGCAGACAAAAAAGGCAATCGAGTGGGTATGGGAGGTGGTTATTATGATCGTAGCTTTGCATTTAAACAAAAACTACCCATAAGCTCTAAACCTATTCTTATGGGCTTTGCTTATGATTTTCAGCTAGTTAATAATTTAATGACTGAAAAGTGGGATGTACCTTTGGACTATCTTGCAACTAATAAAGAGTTAATCGACTTCACATAAGACCTGCATTTTTTAGACTAAAGCTAAAACGAGCATCACCAAAAATAGGGCTTCTATTACTTCAATACTCAGACCTAGGACATCTCCAGTAATCCCTTTTAATCGGGACATTGCCCAGTGACGTATTCCATACACCAATAAAGCAAGTGTGATTAAAACATAAATATTCGTTGCAAAATAAACCACAACGGAGACCACTAATAAAATCGTTGCCACCAGTTCAGGAAAATCTATTTTTTTCAAGTCGAATGCTAAACCTGCCTCTTGAGAAACTGGCGTATAGGTTAATAAACCAATTGCCAAAGCTCTCGCAATGAAGGGGGCTAGAAGTATTCCCCATAAGCTTAAATCAGATTCTAATATTGCCAAAATCGCGGAGTATTTAAGCATTAAAACTAAAAATATACTCGCTATACCTGCGGGACCAGAAACAGGGTCTTTCATTATTTTTAGTGTTCGTTCAGTGCTTCCCTGCCCACCAAGAAAACCGTCAGCAGTATCTGCCAACCCATCCAAATGTAAAGCACCCGTGACTAGAACCCAAGCCATAACGATAATGACAGCAACAACAGAAAGCGCATCATCACCAACAAATAAGGGAAAAAGGTAACTAAGGATCGTTAGGAACAGACCAATACACAAGCCAATGACAGGATAATAGAGAATTGAGAGTGAAAGTTCTTTTTCACTAATCCTCGACATTTTGGGTGTAGGTATACGCGTTAAAAAGGTCTGCGCGATAAAAAATGGCTTTATAAAAGGGGACATGAATTTTAGCCTAGAATTATTATAGTCTTATATAGATACCTACTAATATAGTATTCGGTAGATATGAGTAATATTGTATCTTTAATGTGTTAGGGACTCTGTTTTTGTTTGTACCAGTTCTAAACTATTTGTTATTTAATAGGTCGGTGCAGCTCTGCAAACCGACCATAATTGATGCTCAAACTTGATCGCTTATATAAACTTCACCGACCCTTGTATGATCACTTACTCGGATATTTATATTTTAGAATGAATATTCTTTGAGTTATATCGTGGGGCAACCATGGGAAATCAGTGTACCCCATTCTCCTGTATCGTCCTGAAACATACGAATGCTGGAAACACTGGCATGATCAACATTCAAACGAAATAAATTTTCCTCCTGCATACCGAGTATATGCATTAAAATAACACGAATAACACCCGCATGTGTGATCACTAAAATACGCTTACCTTCATGGTCTTTCGTGATTTTTTTCAAGCTTTTTAGTACGCGCGCACGAAAATCATGAAAATCTTCGCCTTGCGGTGGCGTTTGTTTTGTCGGGGATGTCCACCAACGCTTGAGAAGACCATCATCATCTTTCATTAGGTCGTCACGCGTACAAGCTTCCCAATCACCAAAGTCAATTTCTTCCAAATCTTCAATGATTTCACACTTCACATCTTCTTGATCGGCTAATGATTCTGCAAACTCAGCACAACGCAATAGAGATGATGAGATAATAACGTCCCATTTAACATCACCTTGCAAGGCATTTTGCATTTGCGACCAGCCTTCATCTGTCAGCTTATCATCGGTACTACCACGGATAATTTCACCGCCCTCCACTTCGCCATGACGAAGCAGATCTATAATAGTTGTTTTTGGCATCATTACTCTATAAATCTATCGATTAATTCGAGACTTCTGCTTCAGCAAAAGTCGCCATATTGTTATGTAAGGCAAGTGCATTTTTTATAATAGGGAGAACCGTTGCTGCACCGCTTGCTTCACCAAGACGCATTTCTAAATTAAGCAGAGGCTTTACCTTGATAGCAGCCAATATTTTAGTATGCCCAACTTCAGCAGAGCAATGCGAAAATAACATCCACTGCCCCACGTCTTTATTAATTTTGATGGCTAACAAAGCGGCAGTCGTTGTAATAAAACCATCGACCAATACGGGTACACCTAGTTGCGCACATCGTATATAACTCGCCGCTAAAGCTGCTATTTCAAAGCCGCCCATGACACACACAACGGTTAGTGGATTTTTGTCTTGCTCATATTTTTGCGCATAACGAGCAATAACTGAGCTGATGACTTTTGACTTATGTCGAATACCCACCTTATCCAAGCCAGTCCCTGCTCCTGTCATTTCCTCAACATTAAGAAAGCCTAATAATTGACAACTAACCGCTGTTGCACTGGTGGTATTGGCAATACCCATTTCGCCACCAATAAATAACTGAGCATGATTAGCTTTGGCGCGCTCCGCAGCCTCTTTACCAACTTGGAATGCTTGCTGCAATTGCTCTTTAGTCATTGCATCGTGGTGAGCGATATTTTGTGTTCCATTCGCCACACAAGCTGAAATTACATTATCTAACTTCGGCAAGTTTTTCACACCAACATCTATAATTTCTAACGCTGCTCCATTCGCTTTTGCCAGCACACTAATTGCTGCACCACCACGAACAAAGTTTTTAACCATTTCACCAGTTACCACTTGTGGGAAAGCAGAAACACCCTCATCGGCTACACCATGATCCGCAGCAAAAATACTAATATATACATTCTCAAGCTCAGGCTTTATCACTCCCTGCCATGCTGAAAATTGGATAGCCAATGTTTCCAATACACCAAGAGAACCCGCAGGTTTAGTCAGTATTGCTTGTCTTTTTTCCGCAGCATCTTTTGATTTTTCATCCAAACGAAAAACCGAGCCTGCACACCACTCTAACGACATTAAAGACTTCCTTTCAATACTAGCGGCAATCCCGCAATGGTCATAATAACTCGGTCTGAAACTTGCGCTATCTGTTGATGTAAACTACCCGACAGATCAATAAACTGGCGACTTAATTGGTTCATTGGAACAATACCTAAGCCTGTTTCATTACTTACAAAAAACATATCAGCCTGACAACTGGGCAAACACTCAAGCAAAGCATCAATTTCCATTTGTCGCTGCTTTTCATTGAGGCTGAACAATAGATTACTCAGCCACAAAGTCAAACAATCTATTAAAATCAGACGATTATTTGTAGAGTATTGCTTGATAACCTTGGATAAAGCCGTCGGCTCCTCAATATTCAGCCACACCACATTCTGTTCAGCACGGCGCTGTTGATGTAATAAAATACGCTGCTTCATTTCATTATCACCTGCTTGAGCAGTGGCAATATAGACTAATTTTTTGCCCGACTGTATCGCTAGTGTTTCTGCAAATAAACTCTTGCCTGACTTGGCACCACCTAAAATGAGTGTATTCATATAAAGAGCCCTTACATAATACGGGGAGAGTGTCGCTTCGATTTCCCGTATTTCGCGAGGCTCACCATTCTCGGTCATCCTCCTAGGAGCCTGTCCGAGAACTAAGAAGCTACTGCAAATCCCATAAACCTCATAATCTGAGTTTATTGAAATCGTTAAATAGCCCTGCTATTCGCCTCACTCAATAAACTCACCTTATAAGTTTTCTGTGATTTTCGCTACGGTTCTAGTTCTCGGACAGCCTCCTAGTTAAGCCAAAGTCATTACTACAGCAGAAAAGAGGGCGCTAATTGCGCCCTCTTTTCATGGAAATAAGTTTATCAAAAAGCTCTATTTATACTCTATCTCAACAATCTCATACTCACGTATACCATTTGGTGCTTTCACAACGGCTACATCTCCGTCTTCTTGACCAATTAAAGCACGCGCTATAGGTGATGACACTGCAATACGGTTCTTTTTAATATCCGCTTCTATATCGCCAACTATCTGGTAAACAACTTCTTCTTCAGTTTCAAGGTCTTCTAGCGTCACGGTTGCACCAAAAACGACTCGACCCTCTATACCTAAAGTTGTCACATCGATAATTTGGGCTAACGCCAAAGCATTTTCTACCTCTTGGATACGTCCTTCAGCAAAGCTTTGTTGCTCACGTGCCGCATGATATTCAGCATTTTCTTTTAAATCGCCATGCTCACGCGCAGTTGCGATGTCTTGAATAATCCTAGGTCTATCAACTGTTTTCAGCTTTACCAGCTCAGCCTTTAATCTTTCAGCTCCCTTTGCTGTTATGGGTGCTCTACTCATTTTTCTTTCCTATTTTTAGTATTTTTTACATTAAGTAATAATTAAGCAAGGCTTAGAGATTAAATCAGCCACCACAATAGAACCTTTCCACGAAAGGAGTGGTAACAAATTTAAATCCAAATCCTTACTCTGCTAATCACCAACTATAATAATGTCTAATGCAAATCTTGCAAACGGTAAACTTCTTCTTTTTCAGTATGCATCATTGCCTGACACAAAGCCCAAGCCCCCGTTATAGTTGTTGTATAAGTTACTTTACCTTGCAAAGCTTCACGACGAATCTCGAAAGAGTCTTCAATTGCTTTTTTGCCTTCGGTTGTATTAACAATCAAATCAACTTGATTATTTTTGATCAAATCAACAATATGAGGGCGACCTTCATGTACCTTTTTAACAACTTCGCAAGTAATTCCTGCTGCTTCTAACACTCTGGCAGTCCCTCGTGTAGAGCATAGCTTAAAGCCTTGAGTGATCAACATTTTCGCCACATCAGCCACTGCCTTTTTATCTGCTTCACGTACACTAATAAAGGCTGTTCCTTCAGTTGGAAAATCAACGCTAGCACCATGTTGTGACTTTTTATAAGCCTCAGCAAAGGTTCTGCCAATACCCATGACTTCACCTGTAGACTTCATTTCAGGCCCTAGAATAGGATCAACACCTTGGAATTTTATGAAAGGAAAGACGGCTTCTTTCACATAAAATTTATCAGGAATAATTTCATCCAGTGTACCCTGCTCTGCTAAGGATTTTCCAGCCATCACGCGTGCGGCAATTTTTGCCAACGGTCTTCCTGTTGCTTTAGAAACAAACGGAACAGTACGAGAAGCACGAGGGTTAACTTCTAATACATAGATAGTGTCCCCTTGGATCGCAAACTGTACATTCATTAAACCGATAACATTTAATGCAATCGCCATTCTTGCAGTTTGCTCACGCATCTCGTCTTGAAGCTCTTTACTCAAAGAGTAAGGCGGTAAAGAACAAGCAGAATCACCAGAGTGAACTCCAGCTTGCTCGATATGTTGCATAATGCCGCCGATTAAAACATCTTTGCCATCACAAATAGCATCTACATCGACTTCTATCGCGTCATCTAAGAAGCGATCTAATAGTACGGGAGAATCATTAGAAACTTTTACAGCCGTTTGCATATAGTAGAGCAAATCTTCTTCGGTATGTACAATTTCCATACCACGCCCACCTAAAACAAACGATGGTCTTACTACTAATGGATAACCAATTTCTTTAGCCAAGCCTGCGCTATCTTCAACATTCGTTGTCGTGCGGTTAGGCGGTTGCTTTAAGCCTAATTTCATAATCATCTGCTGAAAGCGTTCGCGATCTTCCGATAAATCAATTGCATCAGGCGATGTACCAATAATAGGAACACCTGCTAGCTCTAAACCTTCGGCTAACTTCAAAGGAGTTTGCCCACCATACTGAACAATAACGCCCTTTGGCTTTTCGAGAGCAACAATTTCTAATACATCTTCTAAGGTCACGGGATCAAAATACAAACGATCTGATATGTCATAATCAGTTGATACTGTTTCAGGATTACAATTAACCATAATGGTCTCATAACCATCTTCATGCATGGCTAGTGCCGCATGTACACAGCAATAGTCAAACTCAATACCCTGACCAACTCTGTTTGGACCACCACCAAGAATCATTATTTTTTCTTTATCGGTAGGATCTGACTCGCACTCTTCCTCATAAGTAGAATACATATAAGCGGTATCAGTAGAGAACTCTGCCGCACAGGTATCAACACGCTTATAAACAGGTTTAACACCTAAATTATGGCGCACTTTACGCAATGCCTTTTCTTTGACATGTAATAATTTTGCCAAACGTCTATCGGAGAAACCTTTTTGCTTTAAGCGATACATTTCATCTGCACTAATATTGCTGATCAACCGCTCTGATAAATCCTTTTCTATTTCGATGATCTCTTCTATTTGCGTCAAGAACCAAGGATCAATCGCAGTGTATTCAAATACTTCTTCTAAACTCATACCAAAGCGGAAAGCATCACCCACATATAAAATACGCTCAGCCGAGGCTTCTGTTAATTCACGACGAATAATGTCTTTAGCGTCATCTGCTTTCAGATCAACACGCTCATCCATCCCATCAATATCAATTTCCAAACCACGCAGTGCCTTTTGAAATGACTCTTGGAAAGTACGCCCCATCGCCATTATTTCACCAACAGACTTCATCTGTGTTGTTAGTCGAGCATCTGCTTTAGGAAATTTTTCAAAAGTGAAACGTGGGATTTTTGTAACCACATAGTCAATAGATGGCTCGAATGATGCAGGAGTTGCTCCACCTGTAATTTCGTTACTTAGCTCATCTAAGGTATAACCAATCGCTAGTTTTGCTGCAACTCTTGCAATGGGGAAACCCGTTGCCTTTGATGCCAGAGCAGATGAGCGAGAAACACGCGGATTCATCTCAATAATAATCAAGCGACCATCTTCTGGATTCACCGAGAACTGTACGTTTGAACCACCTGTATCAACACCAATTTTGCGTAATACCGCAAGCGATGCATCACGTAATATTTGATACTCTTTATCAGTCAAAGTTTGTGCTGGCGCAACGGTTATTGAGTCACCCGTATGTATACCCATTGGATCAAGGTTCTCAATCGCACAGATGATAATGCAGTTGTCTTTTGTATCTCGAACAACCTCCATTTCATACTCTTTCCAACCCAGTAGGGATTCTTCTAACAATACTTCTGTTGTAGGAGAAAAATCTAAACCGCGCGCAACAATCTCTTCAAATTCATCTTTGTTATACGCTATGCCGCCACCTGATCCACCCATGGTAAATGAAGGACGTATAATGGTAGGAAAGCCTAAACCACCTTGAATTTGACGAGCTTCTTCTAAACTATGAGCAACACCAGAACGTGCTGAAGGCAAGCCAATTTCTTCCATTGCCACACGGAATTTCTCACGGTCCTCTGCCATATCAATGGCTTCTTTCTTTGCCCCGATCATCTCAACGCCATACTTTTCTAGTATACCTTCACGACCAAGATCCAAAGCACAGTTCAATGCTGTCTGCCCACCCATTGTAGGTAACAAAACATCTGGACGTTCTTTTCTGATTATTTCTGCAACGGTTTGCCATTGTATAGGCTCGATGTAAGTTGCATCTGCCATTTTAGAATCAGTCATAATCGTTGCGGGATTTGAGTTGACTAAAATGACGCGGTAACCCTCTTCACGCAACGCTTTACACGCCTGCGCTCCTGAATAATCGAATTCACAAGCTTGACCAATGACAATTGGACCAGCACCAATAATTAAGACACTTTCTATATCTGTACGCTTTGGCATGGCTTAACTATTCGCCTCCATCATGCTAATGAATTTATCAAAAATTGGGGCTATATCATGCGGCCCAGGACTTGCTTCGGGATGACCTTGGAAACTAAAAGCAGGACAGTCAGTGCGTTCTACGCCTTGTAAACTAGCATCAAAGAGAGAACGATAGGTTGCTTGTAAATTATCAGGCAAGGTATCTTCATCAACGGCAAAGCCATGATTCTGACTGGTAATCATCACTTGCATGCTCTCTAAATCTTGCACGGGATGGTTTGCTCCATGATGACCAAATTTCATTTTGGCTGTTTTTGCGCCACTAGCAAGACTTAGTAATTGATGTCCTAAACAAATACCAAAGGTAGGTAATTGAGTTTCTAATACCTGTTGAATTGCTTCGATTGCATAGTCACATGGCTCAGGGTCACCAGGGCCATTTGATAAGAAAACCCCATCAGGTTTCATTGCTAACACATCCGCAGCAGAAGTCTTTGCAGGAACGACGGTGACATGACAACCACGATCAACCAACATGCGTAAAATATTCTTTTTTACACCATAATCATAGGCAACTACTTTAAATTTGGCGGAAGCTTCATCAATTGACTTTATTGCAGTAGGGTCTATATCCCAGCTACCTTCTGTCCAAGCATAAGTTTCAGCAGTTGTTACTACCTGCGCTAAGTCCGTACCTTTAAGACCTGCGAAACCTTCTATCGCTGTTGATGCTTGCATGATAACTTCATCTTCTGACAAATCATCATTGGCAATAATGCAACCACGTTGCGCGCCTTTTACACGCAAAATGCGAGTTAAACGTCGCGTATCAATATCAGAAATGGCAACAACATTATGACGTTGCAAATACTCAGGCAATGATTCGGTGGCACGAAAGTTACTGTAAAGGCGGGGAACATCTTTAACGATTAGCCCCGCTGCATGAACATCTGAGGACTCTTCATCTTCGGGGTTAGTACCCACATTACCAATATGAGGGTAGGTAAGTGTTACCATTTGTTGTGCATAAGAAGGATCTGTCAAAATCTCTTGATAACCCGTCATTGCCGTATTAAAGACAACCTCGCCAACCGTCTGACCTTCACAGCCAATCGATTCACCCTTAAAAACACTGCCATCTTCCAGGACTAAAAGTGCGCGCTTTCTCAATCGAACCTCCACTAAGGTTGTTATTACAACTATTTACCTAAGAGACTCTGCTCCTTTTAGATAAACAAATATGAATACCCTACTAGAGTATCCAGTTGATATTCAAAAAATTATTGACACAAAAAACGGGATTCAAAAAGAAATCCCGTTTAAATAATTTGTTTGTAATTTAAGAGTATCAGGCGATATTTTAGGCGCGCACTCATAGCAAATTCTTCCCTCGCCAACATACATAGACAAGGTTAGTAAAAAGCAAAAACATCTTTCTTGCTGTAAAGCAGATAAAAGCTGATGAGCTAGCCGTACCAAAATTCACCTTAATGACATCTTAAAACTGCTCGCTATTCTAATCGAAACAAAAAGGAAGTTCACCCATAAAACGCAGTAAAATATGTCTTAATCCTATTATTATTGAGCCAATAGGTTTACCCACAAATTTTACATATATCTTTCAATAGCTTGATGTTATGACACTACTGCATTAGTAGATTTAAAGTACAACTTTCTACCAATAAATAGCAAAGCAAGCAATAATCCTCCTAACGACCCTATCAAAGATATTTTAATATGCTCCAAGCCTACGGAGTGATTAAAGACACTTATTAATAAGACAATCAATATTGGGAATATAAATAACATCATTTTAGTATAAGCCACCCAGAAAGAAGCTTGCTGCTCTGCTTCACAGGATTTTTTTAGATTATTGGCTAAAGGGCGGGAAATAAGTGCGGAAATCAATAGGCTTAAAACAACACTCAAGATAATTTCTGTAAAGAACAAAGTAATATGACTCATAATAATCTCCTTAGTTTGAGAGTGATTTCAAGGAGACATTTTCTGAGAATCCTCGAAGTAGAACCTCAGTATAAGCAAACAATTTTTTAAAACTTCCTTATTGATAAATTTTGATATTGAAAAATTATTTTTATATTAAATTCAACACCTTATGTCTTTACAAAAAGATAATAGTGTATTTCAAATAATGATCATCTCTTCCGATTCAGATATTCTGTTTGAGTAATCATACTGCGAGATTGTCTCGCTCTATATCTCTGCTCTTCAAGTTGCTGGTCAAATAAACTGATAATATCCTCAACCCTAGTATCCCCTTTATCTTGCAACGCCTCGCCAAATAAACCTAAAAATTCAAGCAATAAATTAAACTGATCCACAAGCTCTTGACTATATACTGGGCTACCAACAGTATAGTACGAACTAGGATTTGACACGCCACTACTATTACTTGTTAACTCCTCAAGTACACCTAGCAAGCTCGATATTAAGGAAAGAATAAAGTAATCATCAGCTAACGTATCTCCTGATTGACCATCACTATTCATATCTAAATTACCGCTTATTTCTTGTATATCTTGCTCTATTTTAGAAATAATTGAAGCTATCTCTGCATTCTTAGACTCACCCAAGCCTCCTGCTGAGTCAGTCTCTAAGTTAGCATTTATTTTTTGTATATCCTGCTCTATTTTAGTAACAACAGACGAAACTTCGACCAGCCGACTCTCTTTAGAGAGCTGCTTTATATCTTGACCACCTGCACTTAAGTTATTAGCTATTTCTTGTATACCCTCTTCTACCTTGGCAGCAACTAATGAAACATCAGGCTGATTACTCCCATCCGAACGCTCTTCTATATCATCACTTATTTTTTGTATATCCTGCTCTATTTGAATAGCGGTAGACGCAACATCAGGCTTTTGATGTTTAGCCTCAGATGATAAATCATCAGAAACTTTATTAAGCAGCAGACCTATACTCAACGTTGCATCATCTCGTGCCTCACTTCCCCCTCCAGAATTAAGAATACCCATGTTTTTTGATGCATTAGAAAATACACTACGTGGGGAGGTACTGTTAGAGAGTAGCTGGCTAGAATTATTTGTAGAAGGACTCGGCGGCTGAACTACTGTTGTACTGTTATTAGTTACTCCATGTGACATAATTCAACTCCAAAGGTCAATGTGCTTATGTGTCAAAGTATGCTTATACATAAGTGACACTCATTTGAAAATTCTCTAATAATATATAGAAGATTTTCAAGCTGAGGCTGTTCTTTACCATTGATTAACAAGACAGGCGTATAAAAAAACATGATAATCGGATGCTGGCAATCACAACACCCCTAAGTCTGACCAAGAGCAGCAGGCATAGCGCATACAAAGGAACCAATATAAACCATGAAATTTTGCGAAGATCATAACCAAGATCAATATCAGATCACTGGCTATAATGATAAATCTGTACATGTTAATAACAAAGCTTTTGATACAGGTTTTATCGTAACGCCTAATAGTTTTATCCCTGATTGGCAACCACAACGCTACTCTGAACTAGAAATTCATCATTTAAAAGCTTTGTTCGACTTTAAGCCCGATGTTATTTTATTAGGCACAGGTATAAAGCAAACCTACCCTCCTAAAGATATTTATTTAGCGTTTATCAAATCAGGAATTGGTTTTGAAATTATGGATACGCAAGCTGCCTGCAGAACCTTTAATATCTTAATATCTGAAGACAGACATGTGGCTGCGGCTCTATTTACTAAATAACAAGCATCCTCAGTGGAAAAATACACATATTCTGCTTTTTACTACACTTTATAGATTTTTTTTATTCAAAAACATTAGTAATAACAACACCTTTTAGTCCTTTTTGAAAGTTATTTAATAAAAACAGCTTGATTCTCAAGCTTATTCCTATAATCTGAGCTATATTATACAGATACATCTATAAGCAAACTTATATGTACCTTCATAGGTTTTATCTTATAGAATTATGTTTAATTATTTGATCAATAAAATATCCATATCAAGACTAGACACTCCCCCTTTAAACAACTGTCTTCATTGGGTTTTCTACATTTTAAATAGGTAAAGGATTATCGTTATATGAACATACAACATCATTTAAAATCAGTTGTTTTAGCAACTACTTTGGCTTTTAGTGCTGGAGCAATGCAAACAGCTGTAGCTTATAGCAACAATCAAAATTATAAAATTGTAAACATTGCTAACTGGGATGCTTTAAACATACGCAGTGGCGCAGGAACGGGGTATCGTGTTATCAACGAAATCCCTGCTAATAGTAGCAATATTACTCTCACGGGAAATGAGAAAGATGTAAATGGTTCTACTTGGGTGAAAATCAAATGGGATGGACAAATAGGCTGGGTTAATAAACGCTACTTAACCATTGCAGAAGCAAGTGTTGCCCCTGCATCAAATAATACTTATGTAAATTACGCACAGAACAATAAAGCAGGATCCACCCATAGTCATCCTGCTAACAGATGTACTCGCTCTATCTCGCATACCCATGCTGGACCAACAGGTCATTCACATCGTTATAGCTGTAAAGGCAATGGACGTCAACAAGTTGCAAGCAATCAAACTGCAAAGCCGCGCACTACAAAACAGCAATACTATAACCCTGCACCTGTAGCCTACAACCCTCCTGCACCGAGAACAAATACTGATATTTATGGTAACTATCGCAGAGTAGCAGCTACAACCAATAATATTGGCAACCATACTCATCCTGCAAATCGATGTACGCGCTCTATTTCACATTCTCATGCAGGCGCAAAGGCTGGGCATAAACATAGCTATAGCTGCAAAGGAAAGGGACGCCAGCAACAAGTTACAAGACAACGTACATACTATGGTGGAAGTCTTAAGCATACACACGGCAAAAGCCAATGTGTAAGCGCAATTGCTCATTCACATAACGGTGGCAACAAAATCCATCGCCATGAGTGCCCTTCTAGCGGTCGTAGTTCGGCAGCTGGCGGACGCCATACTCACCCAGCTAATTCTTTAACTCGTGCAACAACACATTCTCATCCTTATCAGGACAGAAGTCATTCACATAGTTATGGACGCAGATAATTTAATATCTGTTAGGAGTTTTTTCAATTAGCTTCAAGAGTGGAGTTTTGAGATGTTTTTATTAGGAGAACAAAGCACGTTGAGGAGTAGTCGTCATTACTATTGTTGCGACGCGACTAATCTGGAAAATAGCCACAATTACACCTTAAATGCTGATTGAGAACATCCGAGTTAATAAAAAGGTGACCTTTATGGTCACCTTTTTTATTGGTTATAATTTAATCACTTGCAACTAGATAATAGCTCCAGCTTAGCACTATAGCTGCAAAAGAATAACCTTCTCAACAGCCGCTAAATCCTCTTCTCTATCAACACCATGCCCTGGTACAATTTTGGCAATTTCCACATGAATACGTGAACCGTACCACATGGCGCGTAGTTGCTCTAACTTCTCCAGATCTTCTAAAGGACAAACTTCCATTTTCGCGAAAGCTTTTAAATAAGAAGCACGATAAGCATAAATACCAATATGGCGTAATGCAAAGTCAGTGCATTCCACTTTTCCTATATCACGCTGAAAAGGAATAGCTGCACGACTAAAATACAAAGCCATACCCTTTTTATCCATGACTACTTTTACAACATTCAAATCGTTATACTCTTTATTGCTAAGCAAAGGTGTGGCTAGTGTGGCTATTGCCGCACCAGTATTATTTGCTAGATTATTAGCAACTTGATAGAGATTCTCAATGGGTGTTAACGGCTCATCACCTTGTAGGTTAACGACAATCGTATCATCCGACCAATTATACAACTTGACGACCTCTGCAAGACGATCACTACCCGTTTCATGCTCTGTCGAGGTCATACAAACTGCTGCACCAAAACCTGCACAACATGATTCTATGCGTTCATCGTCCGTTGCAATAACAATGGTTGCAAAGTTTGATTGCTGCGCACGCTCGTAAACATGCTGGATCATTGGTTTACCTGCAATTAATCGTAATGGCTTTCCTGGTAATCGTGTTGACGCAAAACGAGCGGGAATAACTAAAACTGTATTTTCCATTTTTATTTTAGTCTTTCAATTTCTTCGGTGGTTAATTCTCTCGCTTCCTCTTCCAACATAACAGGAATACCTTCACGCACAGGGTAAGCCAACCGCGCTGACTTAGAATACAGTTCTTGTGTTTTTTTATCGTATTTAAGTGATCCTTTAGTGACAGGACAAACTAAAATATCGAGTAATTTTTTATCCATTTAAAACTCCTTTGATTATCTATTCTCAACAACAAGCCGCAAGCGATCTAGCAGTTGCCCATCGAAACCATCTTCTAATTGAGCTTCGACAGGTAAGTACCAGCAACTATTGAGAGAAAACCCCTTACATTTTACTGCATCTTTCTCTGTCATAATAACTATTTTTCCATCACTGAATTCCAACTCTTCTTGCTTGAAAATATGATGATCAGGAAAGCTATGTCTTATCAAACAAACACCCGCAGCTTCCAATGTCTGATAAAAGCGTTGCGGGTTACCAATTCCTGTTACTGCATGGACTAATTTACCTTTTAAACGATGTAAGCCCTGTGTTTTAGAATCCCCCAAAGAATGTAGAACACCACCTGATAACCCCATTGAGAATAGTGATTTTATTTGATGATCACGAACAAAGGCTTGCTTGCCAGCCACTTCATTTTGACTACCTGTATTAAGCACTACAAAATCCACATTGCCTAAGCCCCGCGAGTTTTCTCGCAATGGCCCAGCAGGTATACACCAACCGTTACCCAACTGACGCTCACCATCTACCAGTACAATCTCAATATCTCGATGTAATTTATAATGTTGCAAACCATCATCTGAAATAATCACATCACAATTGTATTTAGAAAGTAAAAGCTGAATATCTAAACAGCGATCAGGTCCTGCAACCACAGGCAAACCCGTATGCATCGCCATCAATACAGGCTCGTCCCCCACCTCCTTAGCATTACTCTGATCATCTACGGTTTTCGGCCAGTGAGTCGAGTTACCACCATAGCCTCGCGTTATAATGCTTGGCTTATACCCTGACGCTTCCAGCAGCTTTGCAAGATGGATAACCAGCGGTGTTTTTCCCGTGCCACCTATCGAAATATTTCCGACAATAATGACAGGCAACGGGGGTTTACTGCGTTTACGGCTTAATTTCCAACGCTGAAAAGAGTGCAGTGCGCAATAAAGAAAGGTGAAAGGCAATAACAACCATTTTCCCCGCCCATTTTGATACCAAATATTTTCCGCATATCGTTGCAACCAAGAGGTGTTGTGGTGGTTTTTTTGCTGTTTGCTAAGTTCTGCTTTGATGTCAGTTAGCCGTATTTTTGAAAAAAGGGAGTAATTTACATTTATCTAAGGATTGAGAGTTTAATAATCTACCAAACTTAATTTACCTTTTGATCTCAGCTTGAATGTTCTCAATCGTTGCGTAGAATAATTATGCGCCTTTTAAGAAAACCCTACCTATAACTATCTAAAGCAAAAAGTCCACGTCTTATTAAATTCCCAGACCTTAGCTTAGCGGCTCAAATTGCAATCGGTGTAATTTAGCATAAGCCGCACCTTTATCTAATAATTCTTGGTGCGTCCCTATTTCCACGATTTCGCCCTCTTCCATCACAATAATATTATCAGCGGATTCGATGGTTGATAAGCGATGCGCAATCATAAAAGTAGTGCGCCCTTTTAACAACGACTCTAATGCTGCTTGGATAGCTTTTTCTGATTGAGTATCTAAAGCTGAGGTCGCCTCATCCAAAATGAGTATAGGCGCATCGGCTAAAATTGCACGAGCAATTGCGATACGTTGTTTTTGCCCTCCTGAGAGCAAGGTTCCATTCTCACCAACATAAGTATCAAAACCATCAGGCAAAGCCTCAATAAACTCTAGGGCATAGGCTGCAGAAGCTGCTTGTTTGATTTTCTCATCGCTTGCATTCTGCATTTTTCCGTAGGCTAAATTATTCCTAACGGTATCATTGAACAAAGTAATATCTTGTCCAACATAGGCGAACTGCTCTCGCAAATTAGCCAATTTAATATCCGTAATTGGTACTCCATCTAGTAATATCTCGCCTTTATAATAATTATAAAAACGCGGCAACATATTTACCAAGGTCGTTTTACCACTACCCGATTTACCCACCAAGGCAATTTTTTGACCTGCTTCTACCGTAAAGCTTATATCTTTGATCACATCATCTAAGTCTGGCTCATAACGAAACCCTACATGCTTAAACTCGATATCACCTTTTACCGTGCTAATATGCCGTGAGCCTGTATCCGTTTCGGTTGCTTCATCAAGCAAGGAAAATATATTCTCCCCTGCTGCAATACCACTTTGCAAAGTAGAGTTGATTTGTGTAAGACGCTTCACAGGATCAAGTAATAACATCATCGCCGACATATACGCCATAAAAGTGCCTGGCGTAAAACGCTCGATCAAACCATCATTAGTTGCCATGTAAATAATAATTGATAATGCTATTGCCACGATAAAATGCACGACTGGCATGCTCAATAGCTCTGTAACTGTACGTTTCATAAAGGAGCGACGATTACGTTCATTAACTTCTTCAAAACGTTTTTTTTCATTCGACAATCCATCAAAAATACGAATTTCCCTTGGTGCAGACAGCGCCTCACTACTGATTTGCGTAACCTCACCAACTGAGTCTTGTATTTGACGACTAAAGCGTCGAAAACGTTTCGATACATAAGAAATAATAAGCGCAATCACAGGACCCGTAAGGAGTACAACCAAGGTTAATTCCCAGCTGTAATACAGCATCAATGCTAATAAGCCAATAACGGTTGCAGTATCTTGTACTAACACCTTCAAGCCCTTGGTTGCAGCTGTTGCTAGCTGCTCAACTTGAAAAATCAACAGCGTAATTAACTGCCCTGAGTTATTTTTATCGTAGTAATTTAAAGGAAGGTGCAGCAGATGACTGAAAAGTTGGCTGCGTATTTTGGTGACCACATTGCGCCCCACTAAGGAGAGAAAATAGCCTGAAATAAACCCCGAAATACCACGCAATAGAAAGATGAATAGCAAGGCGAAAGGCGCCCAACGTATCGTTTCAGGATTTTTATCCATAAACGTACCGTCAAGCAAAGGTTTGATATAGGCAGCAAACATCGGTTGAGTCGCTGCATTGATAAGTAGACCGCAAAAAGCAAAAAGCAAAAATAGCCGATAATCTAAAGCGTAGTTTGCTAAACGCTTATAAATTGCAAATCCATTCGCAGACTTATCAGGTGATATTTTAGAGCTAGACATTCAATCCTTGTTTCAGTCTTTGAAAAAACAGGTGATTATTTTTGACGCTTTGATTGAGCTGTTGCCATCGAAAGATTAGTTAAACCCAGTCGTCCTGCTATATCCATTGCCGTCACTACAGACTGATAGCTTGAATTAGCATCTGCACTAATAACTAATGGCGGGTTATTGCCACGCTTATCCAGCGCCTGACTCATCGCTTTAAATAAAGTCTCAGACTTATTATTTAACACTTCAAGACCATCAACATAGTAACGCCCTTGGCTATCAATCAATAACTCTAAAGTATTTGATTCTGCCACAGGCACAGCACTATTAGTTGTTGGCAAAGCGAGTTTAATTTTAGCATCACGATCAAACGTCGTCGTAATCATAAAAAATATTAACAACAAAAATACCACATCTATTAATGGTGTTAAGCTAACCTCAACGTCATCACTAACATGTTGACGGAAATTCATGCCAAATTACCTTTTGCTTGCTGTTGAGCCAATAGTTTCTGCTTAGCCGCTTGAACTGCCGCACTAGGACTATCTGCTAATTGAGATGGAGCCATGTTTGATATTGGAGGAGCTGCTACTGATGGCGCCGAAGACTTACGATTAATCGTTTCGATCAACTTCATGGTTTCCTTTTCCATCTCGACAGCATAGTCATTAATTTTTCCGCGAAAATAACGGTGAAAAATTAACGCAGGTACAGCCACACTGATACCTGCCGCAGTAGTAATTAATGCTTGTGATATACCACCTGCTAACTCCGTTGGGCTACCAACACCCTGACTGGTAATCACACTAAATACGTTAATCATACCAACGACCGTTCCCAATAAACCCAACAAAGGAGCAATCGCAGCAACTGTACCTAAAGTGGTCATATACTTATCCATTGCATGAATAACATGACGCCCTGTTTCTTCTATACTTTCCTTTAACGAATGACGTGGCATATGGGCATTCTCTAAACCTGTTGCTAAAACACGTCCTAGTAAAGAGCTATCCCTCAATTTTTCTATTTGCGCAGGTGTTGCGCGCCCAGATATAGCAAGCTTACGCGCATTATTCGTCACCCCATCAGGAATAACACGTTTACTGCTTAATGAAATAAATAATGCTGCTATGATCGCCATTGCAACAACTGAAATTAAGATAATAGGGATCATCATCAGACCCCCAGCAGAGATAAATTCGAACATTTAGTTAGCCTTCTTCCGTTTTTTTATAATTAAAGCTTGTGCGCACTATACGTGATTTTTTCAGCAAAATAAATATTAGCCGTTTGTCGCCAGACGAAATGTAGTGTTTTATTTTTATACAAACCTTTTTATCAGATAATTGGTCGCTCCTCTTATCCATCTATAATTTACAGTCGCACTACCTATTTTATAAAATACTCTGTACAAAAACCCTAAAAATAATAATAAATTTGTGACCCCATTATGAAAACTAAAAACAATCTGAAAATATTAATTGCACTTACTGCTTTACCTTTATTCTCAAGCGTATCTGCAGATCTTCCTTCAAGTACTTTCAACTACGCCAAAGCCGCAGCCGCCTATGTCAACACCCCTAGCACTAGCACAGGTATGGGCATGATGGATAAAATTTACTTTGGTGGCTCTTTTGGCTCCTCCGAAGCAGATGACTACTGCACTACCACCAAAGGCTGTACAGATAAAGACAGCTCTTGGAAAGCATTTGCAGGTTATAAAATTAATGAGCTATTCAGTACAGAGCTAGCCTATACCAGTATTGGAGACTTACACAAAGAAGGGACTGCATCCGATATTTCTGCCTTATCAGTTACAGGTGTCGCTAACTTACCTATCAATGATCAATTTGGCATATTCGGCAAAGCAGGTTTCTCTCGATGGACCAGTGAAAATACAGACAGCGACAGAAGCGGCACTGGTCTTACCTATGGTGTTGGAGCAAAAGTAAACCTAAGCGAATCAATGAAGCTACGTGCAGAGTGGGAACGCCTACCAACAATTGAAACCAGTAATACAGAAGAATCTGATATTGATATATTAAGTGTGGGAATTGAGTTGTCTACGCTCTAAACATATTTGAGTTAAAATTACGGCATGAAGTTACTCATTTCATGCCGTAGCACTACCCCTATCTCATAATCAAACCTCAGAAAATAGAAGCAAGCTATATTCTAAGAGTATTTACACCAGCCCTCCCAAACTACACTTATCATGTGCTATTTATATACATTTCAACTAACTACCTAGAAAGCCTCATGTAAACACCGTATTCTATTGGAATGACAAAAACTCTTCTTTCTTTCCAAATATTACTGGGATGCTGCTTATTTTTAAATACCAGCCCTGCGTATACAAAGCAAAAATCAACTAGTTTTTCCCATCAACAACATGACAGCTTACAAACTATTATTGAGGCTAGCTTGTATGACGAAGGTTTGGAGACATTCAATAAAATAACCCAGCTAGTCGAAAATAATATTCAATGGTCTAGCGGAAAAACGACCAACCGATACCTCAAAGCTCATAGGCGTTGTATTCCTTACCTTAAAAAACAAACAAGGAAAGACATGCCCCCTTTTGTATTTCTTATCGCTTATTTAGAATCAGGATGGCGAGCAAAAGTTGGCAACCCCGATCACGACTATGGATATTGGCAAATGATCCCCGAGATCGTTAAAGAAATCCGCCAGCTCCCTGAGTCCTCAGAAAAGCTCAAAAAATCTAGCCTTAAAAGAATTCGCAGTAATAAAAATTTAAGTACCGAAGCGGCACTTATTCACCTACACCGTTATTATTTCTACTTTCGCCATGTCGCAAATTTTGAAGAAGCAGATGCTTGGATGTTTACCTTGGTAGCTTTTAATTGGGGCGCTGGCAATGTGAAACGTATGCTAATTGCTATGGATACTAAAGAAGAAAACCTTTCATTTTCATTGTTTTATCAATATTTAGCAGCGCAGAGTAAAGTAAATAAAGAAGACAAATCTATGCGGGTTGCCGTTGAATATATTCCTAATCTTTGGAATATTGCATTATTGCTTGTCAAAAAATAAAGGATTAGTGAATACACTCCTAAATATTATTCCCAAGCCCACCTTTAAATTTGTTATCCTCCCACCCTTTCCGTGCTCAGAATAAATTAACTCCCAATCAAGATCACCCCTATGAAACCTGTATTTGCTTTAGTTGGTCGCCCGAATGTGGGCAAATCGACACTATTTAATCGTCTAACACGATCCCGCGACGCCTTAGTTGCGGACTTCCCTGGCTTAACGCGTGACCGTAAATATGGTACAGGGATTGTGGGCGAGCGTGATTATCTAGTCATTGATACAGGTGGTTTAAGCGGTGACGATGTTGGCATTGACGAGTACATGGCGGCGCAGACATGGATGGCAGTTGATGAGTCGGATGTAGTGTTATTCTTGGTTGATGGTCGCGAAGGATTAACAGCAGCAGATCATCTAGTTTCTGATCGCTTGCGTCGTGAAGGTAAAAAAGTTTATTTGCTCGTCAATAAAATAGATTCCGTTGATCCTGAACAAGCCTGTGCTGATTTTTACGCACTAGGATTTGCTAATATTTTTCCCATTGCCGCGGTACAAGGGCGTGGCGTAGCTAAGATGATCAACGCCTTATTAGACGATTATCCTGATGACGATGAAGATGAGGAAGAGTTTGATGAAGCTTATGGTGATACCATCCGTATTGCCTTTATTGGTCGTCCAAATGTAGGAAAATCAACACTTATTAATCGCCTTATGGGTGAAGAGCGTGTCATCGCGTTTGATAAGCCTGGTACTACACGCGACAGCATTTTTGTACCTTTTGAGCGCGAAGGACAAAAGTACACTCTCATTGATACCGCAGGCGTTCGTCGCCGTAGTAAAGTAAATGAAGCAATAGAAAAATTTAGCATTATCAAAACGCTAGATGCTATCGAAAAAGCGCATGTGGTGATTATGCTGCTAGATGCCCATGAAAGTATTACAGAGCAAGATGCTCATTTACTCGGTTTAATTATTGATGCAGGTCGCTCTTTAGTCTTAGCAATTAATAAATGGGATGGTCTTGACACCTATGCGCGCGATCAAATTAAAGTAAAACTCGACGTTAAGTTGCCCTTCCTTGATTTTGCTGATCAGCACTTTATCTCAGCACTGCATGGTACGGGCGTAGGTCATCTGTTTAAGTCTGTGCATGAGGCTTATGAGTCTGCGATGATTAAAGTTTCAACATCACGCATGACAAAAATACTACAAACTGCTGTGCAAACGCATCAGCTACCAATTAGTAGTGGACATCGTATAAAACTCCGTTATGCACATCAAGGCGGCAGCAACCCCTTTACTATCATCATTCATGGCAACCAAACCAAGCGTATTGCAAATAGTTACAAACGCTACTTAATGAATTATTTCCGTGAAGTTTTAAAACTCAAAGGCACACAGGTGCGGATAGAATTTAAAACGGGTGATAATCCTTTTGAAGTGCCAAAGAAACGCGCGCGTATCTCTAAATCACAAGAATACCGTCAAAAACGTAAGAACCCACATAAGTCATCACTCAAGAGTAGCAAGAAAAAGTAGCAGGTAAATCAATTAGTTTTGAACTAAACTCTATTGTTTGTGATCTTTATTATGGGTGATTATGCATTGTACCCTTCGACTCAGCTCAGGAGGCTTAGCTTGAAATAAGCCGCCTCCACGAGAAAAATCGAAGGATACAGTGTAGCCACCAAGGAACGTGCGCGGAATAATTTCCCGAAGCTCTAACGCATAATTTTTGTTTCAGACTGAATGAATTCATAGCTTGTAATGGTCTAATAAACCTAGAAGCGTAGCAGGCTCACAGTCTCTCTACGCAACGAATGAGGTCATTCAAGCTGGAACAAAAATGTAAGTTAGAGATTGGGAAGTTGTTTCGTGCACGCTCCCAAGTACCTACTTCCCTAATTTTTCAAACAACCTCCGAGAGACGAATGAAATCTACTTTTCTCAAACACCTTATTGCGCGCTCTAGCACGCTTTCAATAACTCTATTTTTCGCCTTATTTGCCAGCTCTCAGCTTTACGCAGGTGGCAAGCCGTTATTAGGCATGAATACTAATGAGGTAATGCAGGTTGATTCCAGCGTGCCTTTTATCAATCTCTTTAAACAAGCCCTACCCTTCCAAGAATCACGACAGCTCACTAGAGGAAATATTGCTTACGATAGAGATGGATGGCCTCGAAGCCTCAATGGTGGCGTAGCAGGTACAAATTTAATTCATTGGCTACCTGCGGGTACAATTCCTGATGGCAATTACACTGTTCTGTATGATGGTGAAGGAACGCTCAAATACGGTGATGATGCCAAGCTTGTAAGTAAGTCACCTGGCAAAGAAATTGTTAGCATACGCTCTGGTGCTGATAAATTTTTTAAAGTGACGCTAAGCATTATTAAAAGCAATCCAAAAAATTATTTGCGCAATATACGCCTACTTCCTCCTGGTGGCATCTGTGCTAATAACCCTTACAGACGTGTTGCTAATGAGCGCGCTTGTGGTGGAAATTATCAATCCTTTGAGAAATACCACGATCAAATTCTCTTTAATCCTGATTATTTAAACTTTATGCGTAACTTTCGCGTTATACGTTTTATGAACATGTCGGGAATTACACGTAACCCGATTACTTCATGGAACCGTATGCCTCGTATGTCTCAGGCGACATGGGCAGGCAAAGAAGGTCTTCGCGGAGCACCTTTAGAAGTGATGGTTAAATTGGCAAACAAGCTCAATTCAAACCCTTGGTTTAATATCCCCCATGCTGCTGACAATAATTTAGTGCGTCAATATGCCTTGTATGTAAAAAAGCATCTGCGTCCTCATTTAAAGCCCTATATTGAATATACCAATGAGACATGGAATAACGCCTTTACCCAAGCACATTACACAAAAACAATGGGAGTAAAACAACGCCTCGATACCAATAGAGCACAGGCAGGTCACAAGTTTTATGTGAAACGCAGCTTAGAAATCATGCGGATATGGGAGCAAGTTTATGGTGGTTCTCAACGTATTACCCGTGTTTTAGGCGGCTTCTCTGCCAGCCCTAAAATGACAGAACTACTATTAAAGTATATGAATGCCTACCAGCGTGTGGATGCTTTTGCGATAGCACCTTATTTTTACGTTCATCAACGTAATTTAAAAGGCATAAAATCTGTACCTGATGTATTTAGCTTACTAAAAGACCCTAAAAACCCCTACTCTCTGGATAATGTTTATAAAATGCTAGAGAAACAAATGAAGGTAGTTAGAAAGTACAAAGTAAAATTGATTGCCTACGAAGGTGGACAGCATTTGGTAGCGGCTGGTACACGCTCAACACGCGATTATCCTAATCCATTTTTGATCGGCGCTAACCGAGCTCATCCTATGGAAAAAATGTATATTGAATTCCTACAAAATTGGGGGCGAATTACAGGCAACCAACTGTTTACCGTGTTCTCATCGCCACGCACCTACCAGTTTTATGGTAGCTGGGGAATCAAAGAGCATATCAATCAGCCTGATAATAAAGCACCCAAATATAGAGCTTTAAAACGTTTTTTCTAAGATGATTTTTATTGCTTTGTTTATAAGAAAATCATTCTAGCCAAACTGGAACCCTTACCCCTACCAAGGGTTTCAGTTGTGCTTAAAATGATGGGTCTGAACCAATAAAACAGTTACTTCATCAGCCTTCATCTCTTTAAAGCTTCCTTAACTCTTAGAACGATATGCTCAAAACAGTGATAACAAAACATAAAATATTCATTTCAGTCATTGGTTTAGGCTTAGTAATAGGCTCTACTTCTTACTTTATCAATCACCATATCAGTAATCACTACAACCATAAGATATATACGCAAACTGATAAAATCCCACACAGTCGGGTTGCCTTATTATTAGGGACCGCAAAAACATTTAACGGTCGAGATAATTTATATTTTACCACTCGTATTAATGCAGCTGCACAGCTATATCATGCAAAGAAAATTGAGAAGATAGTTGCCAGTGGCGATAACTCACGTCTAGGTTATGATGAGGCAACGGATATGGAACAGGCATTAATTCAAAAAGGAATTCACCCTGATGATATTTATCTGGATTACGCAGGCTTTAGAACATTGGACTCGGTGGTACGCCTAAAGAAGGTATTTGGCGTAAAACAAGTCACGATAATTTCACAACGAACACATTGTCAACGCGCCCTTTTTATTGCTAATAACCATGCTATTGAAGCTATCGCTTTTGAAGCACGAGATATAGCTCATGCGGGTAAATTGAAGCTACAGATAAGAGAATATCTTGCCCGAGTGAAAGCATGGATAGATGTCAAGATTATCAATAAATCACCCAAGTTTTTGGGTAAACAGATTGAAATTCTTTAAAGTACTTATTACACACTTCCAGCCATACCCAAGCACTCAAATAACGTTTAGCAACTAGAACCTACAACCCAGCTAATACCACCTTTCGTGAAGTAGCGAAGTCAGTTTTACCTGTTCCTAGCTTGGGAATTTCTTCTACATTAAGAATTTTTGCAGGGATCATTAATGGATTAATACCTGCCGCTAGCAATATCTTTTTAAGATCTTTTAAGGTCATGTCATTGGAGATTAACAGAATAACCTTTTCACCTTTTTTGTCATCAGGAGCATTGACTGCCACTAATTCTAGCTCTGGGTCAGCAATTGCACTACGGATAAGTTCTTCGACAGCTGTTAGGCTCACCATTTCGCCACCTAGTTTAGCAAAACGCGAGTAGCGATCTACGATGACAAGGAATCCATTTTTATCCAAATGCCCTTTATCGCCGCTTTTATACCAGCGTTGCCCATCCATCTCAGCAATAACTTCTGCTGTCTTTTCTGGCGCATTCAGATAGCCTTTCATAACTTGAGGGCCACCAATTAGAATCAAGCCATCTTCACCTGTTGCCAACTCTTCCATCGTATCGGGGTCAACAATGCGGAAACTAGTACCAGGTAGTGGCATACCAACTGTTCCTGGTGTATTACCTTGTTGTGTCTTCCAATAGGTTGTATCGAGTTGATCAGGAATATTGACACTGGCAACAGGAGAAGTCTCTGTCGCACCATAACCTTCTAATATATCAATACTAAATTTCATCTTAAAGGCTTCGCGTACATCAGGATTTAAGCGCTCTGCCCCTGCAATCACCATGCGTAGACTTTGTAGCATTAAAGGATGTATCCGTTTATTGATAATGTATAAACGTAAAAAGGTCGAGGTTCCAAAGAGTAAAGTTGCTTCATTACGCGCGGCGGCTTTAGCAATGACAACCGCATCTGTAGGGTCAGGATGACAGACAATCGGAATACCTTCTGTTAACGGCATAAAGGTAGTTGCAAGCAACCCAAAAGCATGAAAAGTTGGCAATGTAGACATCACCACATCATTTTCACGCGTATTAAGCATATCAGCCACTTGGCGTGCGTTAGTTGCTAAGTTGCGATGGCTCAGCTCTATACCTTTTGGTGTGCCTTCACTGCCGCTGGAGAATAATATTGCAGCAGTATCTTCTCTATCAACAGAGGTGAGATACATCCATTGTAATATTTTTGTTGGCAACAGCATCACTGATAATAATGTTGTAAGCATTTTTATTTTAGGAATCTCAGCACGAAAATCCTCTAAATGAATCAGCTTGGTATCAGGTAATATCGCTTTAATATCGATACCACGTTGCTCTAACTTTTTAAGAAATTTCTGTGAAGTGTAAACAGTTTGAATATCTGCACTTTTGACCGCACCACGAATAGCCTCTGCACTTGAAGTGAAGTTGAGATTTACCACCGTCTTGCCCAAACATAATACTGCCATATTGGTGATAGCTCCACCAACGCTGGCAGGTATCAACAAACCAATATTTTGCTCGGGGCTTTTCTGTTTAATCAACTTAGAAAAACGAAATACTGCTGTCATAAACTTATGATTACTCAACGGCTGCCCTGTCGCATCTGTCGCCGCCATGCGAAAACTCATACGTTTCGCAGTTTGTAACCAACGTGTTGGAATAGGCGGAATGCGGTGTGAGTAATCCTGCCAAGATCTAAACGAAAGATCGAACATACGACGCTTTAGTTCATCCGCAGAGGTTGTTCCTGACAGTGGCTCTCCAAAAGCCACGATGATGTCGCGTTTAAAACCAGACTGACGACTTTCTCTAAAGAATCCTGTTGAACGCGAGAAACGACTTCCCCATAAGCCATGCAGGTAAAAGGGCACTATTTTTGCATTAGTTCCTTTAATTGCCTTTTCATAGCCACGTTTAATTTCACCTAACTGCCCTGTATGGCTGATAGCACCTTCTGGAAATAAACAAACAACCTTGCCTTTTTTTAGCAACTCATTGATCGTCTCTAAAGATGCAGCTGCACCACCACTGTTAATTGGTACAACGCCAAATAGATCAAGGAACCACGTCAAATACCATCGCTCATAATAGCCACGCTCTATTACAAAATGCAGTGGTCTTGGACTAGCAATTTGTACTAAAGCCCAATCAACCCAACTGATGTGGTTACCTAATAATAGGACACCGCCTGATGCGGGTAATTTCTCAAAGCCTAATACCGTCATGCTGTAACGTGCAGCAAAAATACGGCTAATAATAAAACGCAGTAATGATTCGGGGATCTTCAAGATAGTGTAGATCGTTCCAACTATACCAACGACAACCAAGAACCAGATAATACTTGCGCTACTTACCCCCACAACCGCTAAAGCCACCGTCAAAATAAGGAAGCTTAGCATCATAATATTTTGAATAAGGTTATTCGATGCAAGCACACGTCCTAGCTGGCTATCACGTGCATGATATTGAATAAGTGCATTAAGTGGCACAACAAAAAAGCCCCCCATCACACCCAAAAATAGGAAGTTAACCCCTTGGAATAAAATAGAATCAAAGAAAGTAAATAAAGCTAATGCAATGGTGATTCCAATTGCACCAACAGGAATTAAACCTGTTTCGATATGATTGCGCGACAACCTTCCTGCGATAAAGGAGCCAACCATAATGCCGATACCCGCTAGCGCCATTAGACCTTGCACTTTTGCTGTATTTGTCATTAATAACTGTGATTTAGCAAACTCAGGGTAAGTTGCCAGCATTACTTGAGAAATCGCCCAAAAAGTTGCTAAGCCGAGTATGGATAACCAGATATAAGGATGACGATAAACTAAGCGTAAGTTACGCAGTTGCGTCTTGCCTTTGAAATAATCATCCCACTTAAAATGCATACGCTGATTCAGTGGCTTCTTTTCAGGTAAGCGGTAAGCGTAAAATAACTCTATCAAGGTCAAACCAACTAATACCCAAGCCAATGGCGCTACAAAACGTAATAATTCATCTTTATTTTCCCACGTTAAACCACTTAGCATCCACTCAAATAAAAGTGAGAAAAAGAACGTTGCAGCAAGAATAGAGAACATCGTTATTGCTTGGACTGCCGCATTACCTTGCGCTAAACGGCGTTCGCCAACCAACTCTTTAATAAAACCATACTTTGCAGGAGAATACATTGCACTTTGCAGCGCTAATAAGAAGGTCATACCAAAAGCGAACCAAAACCAACCTTGGTAATAACTTAATGTTATCAATAAGGTGATAGCCAAAGCAAACCACGCACTTATCCGCATAACCCTATTTTTTGGGTATTTATCTGCAATATACCCTGATGGGGTAAACAACATAATAAAAGGCAGCAAGATCAACCCATTAACAATGGCTGTTAAAATGATTTGCTCTTGACCATCAGCAGTTTTAAAGATGGTATTCTGAATTATTATTTTGTGTCCAATATCAACAAATGCATTTAGAAAGACAACCATTAAATAGGTAAACAGACCAATTACTTTTAATGGGTTTTTCATGTATTTATCCTTTGGTAATGAACACAATCGTCGATTAAGACTTTTTTAGTTTCTTTTGTAATGTCTCTAAAGCATCAAAATTGCCAGCTTCTGCCAATTTCGCTTGCTCGTTCCAAGATAGCATAATTTCTTTATTATTAATTCGCGCGCCATTTGCAATCAACTTTTCTTTTAAGTCTTCAATATTAGTTTCACTAAGCTGCTTAAAAGTATCGATTTTCTCTTCCCGTAAACGCTTCAACATACTTGGACCGATACCTGATAACCGCGCCAAATTATCTTTTTTATTGGACGGCTTTATTTTTGGAATAACTGTTTCGGCTGTTTCGGCTGTTTCGGCTGTTTCGGCTGTTTCGGCTGTTTCGGCTGTTTCGGCTGTTTCGGCTGTTTCGGCACT
>DQSN01000055.1 GCA_015663245.1 Leucothrix mucor | reverse complement strand
TCTACACACTGCGGCTCATCATAATGACCCACACACTCAGTACAGAGATCTTTATTGATCTCATAAATTTCATCACCCATGTAAATAGCTTCGTTAGGACATTCTGGCTCACAAACATCGCAGTTAATACATTCGTCTGTAATGAACAAAGACATAAGCGTCTCCTTTAATAAATAAGTATGGGCTAATATTAACAGTGTTAATAAAAATAACACATTAACTAATATCAATATGGGGTGATATTACAATAATTTCTAGTCGCTGAGGATAAACCTTATTTTTGTGATTCTTGCAACGCTTGATAAACGGCAGGATGAACATATTTCTCTATATCCCCACCTAAACGTGCCACTTCTTTAACCAGAGATGATGATATAAAAGAGTATTGCTCAGAAGGCATGAGATAAACCGATTCAATATCAGGTGCTAAATGCCGATTCATACTGGCTAGCTGAAATTCAAATTCAAAATCTGCGACCGCGCGTAAGCCCCGCACCAATACTTTCGCTTGTTGCTCATGCGCAAAATCAACCAATAACGTATTAAATCCCATAACTTCCACTTTAGGATTATTGGATAAAACTTGCTTTGCCAACTCTATCCGCTCATTCAAGCTAAACAGTGGTTTTTTACGTTTGTTCTCAGCGATAGCAACCACAACACGATCGAACATTTTAGTAGCACGTTCTACCAAATCAGTATGCCCATTAGTGACGGGATCAAACGTACCAGGATAAAGAGCAATCACAGGTCTCATTTTTCTAAACTCATCACACCGTCAACTTCAACCTCAGCCCCTTTAGGTAGTGCCGCTACACCTATCGCGGCGCGTGCAGGATAAGGTTGTTTGAAAAACTCAGTCATTACTTCATTAACCGTTGTGAAATTGCTTAGATCTGTTAGAAATACATTCACCTTAGCAAAATCATCTAATGTCCCACCCGCCGCTTCTGCAACAGCCGTTAAATTACGAAATATTTGTCGTACCTGCTCAGCAATATCGCCATCAATCAATTCCATCGTTTCTGCAACAAGTGGAATTTGTCCTGAAAGATAAACAATATCGCCTATTTTGACCGCTTGCGAATAAGTGCCAATAGCTTGCGGAGCTTTATCGGTTGAAATAATTTCTCTGCTCATAAAAAGTAGCTCGTTTTAATAAAGGGAAAATTTTGTAATGGATAGCTAAAAAGCTCTAGCAACCCTGATAATATCGGATACATTATTCAGATTACCAATAATTTCCTGCAAGCGCCGCGTATCTTCAACCTGTAGCAAAAAGTACATTTCTTTTACTTCACTATCACCTGTAATAGTTAAATCTTCTACGTTCACTTCCATTCTATTCAACAAATTGGTGATTTTAAACAGCACGCCATAATGATTATTTGCAAAAATTTTCAGAGGGGCTAGAAATGTCTGCTCCTCTGTTTCTTCTGCCCACGCTAGGCTAAAGGTATTTTCACTATCTTGCGTTAAAGTAGGACAAGCTACTCGATGTACCGCTAAGCCAACCTCCTCATTCAGCAAAGCCACCAATGTATCCCCAGGAATAGGATGACAACAACTTTGTAGTTTTACCGCCAAACCCTCCGTACTTTTTATCAATAATGGCTGGTCTGGTTCCTCACTAGCAATAAGCCTTACCTCAACTCCAGCAAGGCGACAGCTGATAAGCTTAGGGTTTTGATTACCTTTTGCTATTTCAGAAAACAAACTAGCTTTATCATCCAACAACAGAATATCTAGTGTTTTTTGCCACTGCTTTGCGGTAATTTCTTCTAATAAAAGATGGTGGTAATGTTTCAAGGTTTTACTTAAAAGTTGCTGCCCCATCTCCTTAAAATTTTCTGCTTTAGTTTTTCTTAGCCAGTAACGAATAGCAGAACGAGCTTTACCAGAAACAACCGAATTTAACCATGAGGGCTGTGGTCTTGCGATTTTATCTGTCAATATTTTGACAGTTGCACCATTAAATAAGCGTGAATTTAATGAAACACGTTGATCATCAACGTAGGCTCCAATGCAATGATGCCCGACCTCAGAGTGTATCGCATAGGCAAAATCAATGGGTGTTGCACCACTGGGGAGTATTTTAGTATCCCCTTTTGGTGTGGAAATATAAATTTCATTGAGGAATAAATCAGCTTTTATGTCTTCTAAAAACTCTGCGGCAGTGCTTTGTGTTTTTTGAATATCTTCAACTTGCATCAACCAGCGATCTAAATGGTTTTGCAAATCTTGAACACTTTCCTCCATCTCTGGAAAACGCCAATGTGCCGTAATGCCATACTGAGCAATATAGTGCATTTGACGACTTTGAATTAAAACACGAATAAGTTGATGACCCCGTGTCGAGACACTGGTTTCTATAGCTTGGAAACCATACACCTTAGGAATAGCAATAAAGTCTCTAAATGTGCCTATCTTGGGACGATACAAACTATGAATAGTGCCTAAAACGCGATAGCAATCCATTTTTGAATCAACAATAATGCGAATATCAAGCGGCTCACTTTGCTGGCTGATATATTTTTTCCCTTTGCGACTTTTAACCCGCTGATACAAACGATAAAGATTCTTTTTCCATAAAGGAAGCTCAGCCTGAATATCATTAGCTGCTAAGGCTGCTTGAATCTCATCTCTGATTTTTTGATGCGCATCGTGATGCTTTTTACTATACGCATCTATCGCATTTTTAAGAGCTTTAAAACGCCAAGGATGCAAATGCTGAAACGCAGTGAGCTGTAAATCGGTGCGCATTGCATTCATGCCCATGCGTCGGGCAAGAGGCACATGAATATTAAGCGTTTCACGCGCAATACGACGCTGCTTATGTCGCGGCATAGCACCAAGTGTTTTAATATTATGCTGGCGATCGGCAAGCTTTATCAACACGACTCGAAAATCTTGTATCATCGCGGTCATCATTTTATGAAAACTAGCCGCCGCTGCACTTTCTCTATCAGTAAACTCGCCCCCTGCAAGTTTAGTGACGCCATCAACTAAATCAGCTGTCACTTGCCCAAAGAGCCTTACTATTTCTTTTTTTGTATGCTCAGTATCTTCGATAACATCATGCAATAAAGCTGCACAAATAGTATCGGCATCCATATGCATTTCAGCCAAGATATGAGCAACGGTAAGCGGGTGAAAAATATAAGCTTCGCCCGACTTTCGTGTTACCCCATCATGTGCATCGGCGGCAAACAAAAACGCATCGTAAATACGATGCGTGTCTTCTTCCGATAAATACTCGCCGACTAACTTACTTAAATCCGCCACACGAAAGTGCTCATCTAGCATTTTTGAAGCTTGCTGAGCACGATCTGTTGTATCACAATAATAGGGGACGTAAGGTTCACTCATAAGTAATTAACTGGTCTCTTCGCTTACTACCACAACTTCTTCGTTCAGCACATCTGCTTCTTGCTGAGCTGCAACAGATTCAGGAGTGATATTCTCCGCAAGCTCACGCAGTGCGATAACAGTTGACTTATCACCATTCTCTTCAACTAATGCTTGCGCTCCCTGCTCAAGAGCTCGTGCACGCTTTGATGCTCTTAACACAAGTTCATAATTTGTAGCGACATGCTCAAGACAATCTTCTACGGTTACTCTTGCCATTTTTTTACCACTTTTTTAAATTTTATTGATTATCTCATATTGATTTATCAATAGAGAATATAGAAAGGTGTACAAAATTATCGAATGCTAAAGTTTAATATCATTAAATATCAACGGAGCCTAAAGATATTAAATCAGCTTTTTGATAAAATTTTACTATTGGGGAGTATAATATCAATACGAGAAAAGCTACAACTTTATATAATATTATGATAGTAATAGCTTTAGATAATAGGAAGATTACTATTTTTTATCACCAATTAGTTTTAATGTGGGATAAAAATGTACGAGGTGGAAATGGGGCGTTATATCGGAGATGATAGTTTTTTTCATGGAAAAGAAGAAGCTACAGGTATTTTATTAGTAAATTTAGGGACACCCAAAGATGCGAGCACCTCAGCTGTACGTCGCTATCTAAGACAATTTTTATCTGATCCTCGCGTGGTAGAAATTCCACGCCTTGTCTGGCTGCCTATTTTATACGCTTTTGTTTTAACGCGCCGCCCCGCGGCAAGCGCAAAACTTTATCAATCGATTTGGCGTAAAGAAGGTTCACCCCTCCTTTATTACAGTGAAAAGCAAAAATCTGCACTACAACAAGAAATGCAAGTACGCTTTAAAGGCAAGGTAATTGTTGAGTTAGCGATGCGCTATGGCAAGCCAAGTATTGAGTCCGCTTTAGATAACCTCAAGCGGCAGGGAGCCAAACGGATATTAGTTTTCCCTCTCTATCCACAATATTCGGCAACCACAACCGCGACGACTTATGATGAAGTCAATCGGGTCTTGAGTCACTGGCGCTACCTACCTGAAATGCGTTTTGTGAATCAATATTATGATAATAATGCTTATATTGAAGCACTAGCACGTAGTGTTAAAAACCATTGGGCAGAGCATTCACGCGGACAATTATTATTAATGTCTTTTCATGGTCTGCCTAAAAGGAATCTTGAGTTAGGCGATCCTTATTATTGTCACTGCCAGAAAACAGCACGTTTATTAGTTGAGAAGTTGGCACTAAAGGAAGACGAATTTCTCATCACTTTTCAATCACGCTTTGGTAAAGCGGAATGGATAAAACCCTATACCGATAAATCGCTTGAAGAATTGCCCGCAAGAGGTATTAAAGAGGTTGATGTTATTTGCCCAGGATTCCCCGCAGATTGCTTGGAAACCTTGGAAGAAATGAAAATACAAAATGGGGAAACATTTATGCAAGCAGGAGGTGAAGTGTATCGTTATATACCTGCGCTCAATCACCAGCCTGATCATATACATGCTTTAAGTGATATTATTCAACAGCACACTCTAGGGTGGGCAGAAACCTCGCTTGATTGGGATCGAGCGAAAGTAGAACAAAGTAGTAAAGAAACACAACAACGGGCGAAGAAATTAGGGGCAAAGTAATGAGGCAAGTAACAAGCGCAGCAGATAGGACAAAAAAAGTTGGTTTGATTTTAATTGGTGATGAATTATTGAATGCATCACGCACCGATAAGCATCTGCAAACCGTCATAGGCATGTTGCAAGAGCGCGGCATGAAACTCAACTGGATGCATTTATTAGGCGATGATAAAGATGAGCTTATCACCTTATTTAGAACATCAATGGCAAGTAATGATGTGGTTTTTAGCTGCGGAGGTATCGGCGCAACACCTGACGATCTCACGCGAGAATGTGCCGCAATCGCTAGCAATCAAAATTTTATGCGTCATCCCGAGGCACAATCTCTCATCGAAGAGAAATTTGGAGAAAGTGCTTATCCGCATCGTATTTTAATGAGTGATCTACCTGAAAAGGCCAACATTATCCCTAATCCGATCAATCAAGTTCCTGGGTTTAGTATCGATGACCATCATTTTGTACCTGGTTTTCCCAGCATGGCGACCCCCATGATTCAGTGGGTATTAGATACTAAATACCAACACCTTTTCAGTAATCACCCTGATGTTGATGTACGCTGGGATTTACATGAAGTCGCAGAAAGTGAATTAATACCAACAATGAACAACCTATTAGATAGTTTTCCTGAAGTTGCCCTATCAAGCTTACCCAGTAGTGAAAAACATGGTTGGCTCATCGACTTTGGTCTTAAAGGACAACGCAATAAAGTGGAAGAAGCGGCAAAATGGTTTGAAGCTCAGCTACAAACTATGCATATTAGCTTCGATTATCGAGGCGAGAATTGAGTAACAACTCCCCTGAAACACCCCATCAATGTGGCTCTCCTTTTACCATAAAGCTTCTCCATCCACGATTCTGGCTTACATGGCTAGGTCTTTTCCTAATGCTGGTTCTATCTCTTACTCCTCAAAAACTACGACATTTTTTAGGACGCAACATTGGTAGGCTCACTTACGCAAAAAATAAAAAACGTCGTAAGGTTGTCTTACAAAATATAAAAATAGCCTTTCCAGAGTTAGAAAAAAAATCACAGCAGCAATTAGCCAAACAGCACTTACAATGGTACGGCTGTGCCTTAGTTGATTACAGCTTACTCTTATTTGCCTCCAAACAACGCTTAGCGGCTCTCGTAGAAATTGAAGGAGAAGAACACATTGAAGCTGCAATAAAAAACAATCAAAGTGTGATGATTCTATTAGCCCATAGCGTCATGCTAGAGTTTGCACCAATTGCGCTGGGCTTGAAGTACGACTGCTATGGCTCTTACAAAAGTGCTAAAAATCCTGTAATGGATTGGATGATTGCAAAAAGCCGCTGCCGCTATGTGAAGTTTATCGTCTCTCGCGAACAAGGTTTACGGCGTTTAATCCGTGAATTAATCCCCGAGCAATTACTTATATTTTTACCCGATGAAGACCTTGGTAAAAAAAATGCCGTATTTGCACCTTTCTTTGCCAAGCAAAAAGCCACCCTAACAACACCTGCACGTATCGCCAAGTTAGGCAAAGCCGTCGCTCTGCCCTGCTTTTCTTATTACGAACAAGCATCAGGGAAATATAAAATCATTATTGCCCCCACTATTGAAAATTACCCCACTAAAGATGCTTACGAAAATGCTACAGCGTTAAATCAACAACTAGAAAACTTAATACGCCAACAACCAGAACAGTATATGTGGCTAATGAAGTGGTATAGGACAAGACCTGATGGGGAGCAGGAGATTTATTAAAGCACAATAAAAAAGGGCGAAACCCGAAGGTTTCGCCCTTTTTATATCTCAGCCTAAAGACTGAGACAGGTTTGCAGTATTTTCACACTACAAACATCGCATAAAGCAATTAAAGCGCTACGATGTTCTCTGCTTGAGGACCTTTTTGACCTTCTGTAACAGTAAACTCAACGCGTTGACCTTCAGTTAAAGTTTTGAAGCCGTCTCCAGAGATTGCGCTGAAATGAGCGAAAACGTCTGGTCCAGATTCTTGCTCGATAAAGCCAAAACCTTTAGATTCGTTGAACCACTTAACAGTTCCAGTAGTAGTAGACATAATGTATATCCTATTTATTCAAGAGTAATGATGGTCATAAATTAATATGACCGAAATGCTGAAATGTGTTGCTATTAATTATGAAGAACAGGACGAGGAACTAAGATGGGACATCGAAATGGTGTTGCATAAATATAAGACGTACTTTCAAGCTGAGAGAAGTATATATAGGCACTTAGTAAATAGTCAATGTTATTTACGTCAATTCCTTTAACGCTGGTCTAATTTGCTTAATAAAAGAACAAAACAGGGCGTTTTAGCCTCTAATTATAAAACCATCCCCTTCAGTTCTAATATAGAAGCGACTTCAAATACCTAGTTTATAGGAATAAAGATTTAATAAAGTGCGAAGCTCAACGTAAAATTCTTGTTTCAGGCTAGGTGCTATTTAAGAGGGGCGTAGTCATCCTACGCACCGATTAATAGCATTCAAGCTGGGATAAAAAGGCAAGTTAAGCTTCGTAGATTATTCAACCCTCACTCCTTAACTCACTAAAAAGCTCTCCGCCCCTTTAATACGCATCATCAAAATATCGTCAAAACCATCAACAACAGAGTTTACAACCGACTCACGTGCAAGTAATTTATCGGACCATGCTTGTAAATTAGACTTGCCGTCTAACAAATCCAAAGAGAAGTGCTTTTTCAAAAATGCGAGGCGTACAAATAAGGGGGCTACCGATATATCCACCATCGAAAAGTCCTCACCATTAAACCAAGGTGATTGTATTTTGATTCTCTCTAGCGTCTCCAACTGTTTATTGGCATCAAGAATAACCTCTGCACCCACTTCTTTGGTCTTACTCATCATTATCTTAAAGAAAGCCATATAAAGCGGTGAAGTAAACTCCATCCACGCTCTATTCTGGGCTTTTTCTAAGGGGTCTTCTGGGTGTAATGATGGTGGATTCACCTCATCCAGATATTCATTGATAATCGCCGACTCAAATAGCACTTTTCCTTCTACTTCCAATACAGGTACTTTTCCTGTTGGCGACAAGGTCAAAAACCATTCGGGTGGATTACTTAAATCTATATAAGCAATATCGAACTCAATATTTTTTTCTTTAAGCAGGATGACGCTACGTTGTACAAAAGGACAGATTTTGAAACTAATCAACTTTGGCTTAGCCATTAATGGAACCCCTAAAATTACTTTATACAATGCAAGTATTGTGCGAGCACAAGTTATCCAAATCACTTAGCTCGTACAATACCCTCAATACGTTTTAAAATATCCGTTAAAAAAAGCCCATCTTTATCGCTAAGAAAATGACTTTCTTGCGTTAAATATATCATTGATTGCCCTCGCAATGCCCAAACATTATTCATATCTTGGCTATTAGATGGCACAATAAAATCATATTTACTGGGAGTCTTTTTACTTTTATTAATACGGATAACCGACACATAAGGGATTTTAGGGTGAATTTGTCGATTCAGCCAGTAGAGAAAAGTATTTGGTTCCGCTTTTTTCAAATCTGCATACAAACCACGTGAATCCGTAATATCATCCTGCCCCGCCATGTCTAGCATCATTCCAAGCGGCGAGTTACCCGCCAGTAGCGCAAGGTTTGCGGTTCGCGTACCCAAATGAGGCGTGCCGATCGTGATAAGTGCAAGTGCTGGTACATGCCCAGGTCTGATTATGTATGAGCGAGCCACAATCCCACCAGCAGAGTGACCAATAAAAATAATAGGCTCATCTCTGATCGCATAAAGATGATCTAAATATTGTCCTAAAATATTAGTTTGCACATCAATCGGTGCTTTTGAAGGCAGATCAACCGTAAAAAAAGCATCAGGAATAGCAATTGGATTACTAGCAGGTCGCATCCCTTGCCGAGAAAACCCATAGTTGCCCCCATCTTTCCAACCCGCTGCTAACAAGCCCTTAGTTACCTTAGCCGTATGCCACGACATACCGTCAGCTAGATAACCATGAATCATCACAATCGTCTTCGCAGGTAATGCCGTTGGTACCATTAAACCTAAAAACAGAAAAAATATGCATAAAGAATTAAACTTACGATGCTTTCTTGTCATATCATCACCCCATGATGATTAAATGTATTACTTTTGATTTAGACGACACCTTGTGGGCCTGTAAACCCGTTATTATCAAGGCGGAAAAAGTCTGTTATCAATGGATTAAGAAGTATTACCCCAAAATAAGTTCAGCCTACAGCTACGAAAAACTTATCGAAAACCGTATTCAATATATGCGCTCTCATGCAGATGATGCCTTTGACCTTAGCAAAATCCGTCTAGATTGGCTGGCTCAACTAGCTGATGAATTCTCATACGAACAACAAATGGCAGCAGATGCCTTTCACGTTTTCTGGCTAGCACGCAACCAAGTTAGCTTATTTGATGGTACCTTAGACGTTTTAGAACAACTCTCTAAACATTATAGTCTAGGCGTTATAAGTAATGGCAATGCTGATGTAAACCATATAGGCATTGGTCAATACTTTGACTTTAGCGCCAGCGTGGCAGATGCAGGTGTTGCCAAACCCGATGCCAAAATATTCCATGATGCCGTCAAATTATCAGGCAGTAATAGTTGCGAAGTAGTACATATTGGCGACCACCCTGTCTATGATGTCATGGGTGCGCTTAATGCAGGCTTACATGCAATCTGGTACAACCCTAAACAAAGCGACTGGAGCGAAGAAAAACCACCAAGCGCAACGATCACACATTTAAATGAGATTGAAACACAGATTGCGCGTATTATAGCGCCCTCTAATTAATAATTAAAAACGCCGCCTTATACCATGCAACACAGCCAACTCACGGACAATAAACAATACCAACGCCATGAATGGATAGATCGCCTGTGGGTGACTAAAAAGGCTAACGACAAAGACATGGTCACTAAAGCCCTCGACTACATATTGCAAGTAGCCGAGGTCAATCGCGACCCGCATATTCCCCTAAGCCTCGATGTTGCCAGCACACTCATAAACTTACAGGTTGATCAAGTCACCTTAGTAGCAACCTTGCTCAGCGATATTCGCTTAAATGAAAGTTTCTCAATTGAAGATATAGAAACAAACTTCAACCCGACCATCGCCATGTTAGTCAAAAATATGCGCTGGCTGCATAACTTTAAAGCACCAAACCAAAATGGCGTGGCGATTCCTGAGCAAGCAGAAAACCTACGCCGCATGTTATTAGCAATGGTTGATGATGTGCGCGCAGTGCTCATCCGCTTGGCATGGAACCTACAACAACTACGCCTAGTCTCAGACTCAGACGATGAAACCAAGCGAGCCTTTGCCGAAGAAACAATTGCCATCTATTCACCACTCGCCAATCGTTTAGGTATCAGCCAGTTAAAATGGGAAATGGAAGACTTATCCTTTCGCTACCTAGAACCCGCTTGTTATAAACGCATCGCCAAATCACTCGCCACCAAACGGCTAGAGCGAGAAAACTATGTCGAAAGATTCACCGAAACCCTGCGTGAACTACTAGCAGAAGACAATATCGAAGCGACCGTCTACGGCAGACCCAAACACATTTACAGCATTTGGAAAAAAATGCAGCGCAAGCAACTTGAGTTTGATCAACTCTACGATTTACGTGCCGTGCGTGTCATCGTCGAAAACAATAAAGATTGCTATGCCGTCATTTCTAATGTCCACGCAAAATGGAAGTACATACCCGAAGAATTTGACGATTACATCAACAACCGCAAACCCAATGGCTATCAATCGCTACACACGGTTGTAGTTGGACCTGAAAACAAAGCAGTAGAAATACAAATTCGTACCCACGATATGCATTTATTTGCAGAACTAGGAGTAGCAGCACACTGGCGCTATAAAGAAGGCGGCGCACAAGATGTAGAGATGGAGCGTGTGGTTTCATCACTGCGTCGTTTTTTAGACAATGACGAGTCTGACTCAGAACTATTGGAAGATTTCCAAGCGGGCATTTTCTCCGATCGTGTTTTTGCCTTAACTCCCAAAGGTGATATTTTTGATCTCAGTAAAGGCTCGACCCCCATTGATTTTGCCTACGCCATTCATACCCATGTAGGACACCTCTGTAAAGGCGCTAAAGTCAATGGCGCTATCGTGCCACTGGATTACAAACTTAAAAACGGTGATCGTGTTGAAATCATCACAGGCAAGGAAGAGCAGCCTAAACGTAAGTGGATGAACCCTATTCTTGGATATGTTGGTTCTGCGGGTACGCGCACTAAGATTCGCCACTGGTTTCGCCAACAAGACCATGAGAAAAACTTGCATGATGGTATGAGCGTTTTAGATCAAGAAAAGCGTCGCCTTGGCTTGAAGAAAATTGATATAGAACCGTTAGTTAAGCGTTTTAATGTACAAAACAAGAAAGAATTTTTAATTGCCCTAGGACGTGGTGATATTAGCATCGCCCAACTCACCGACACCTTTGATCTTCCTGATAAAAATGAAGTTAAGTTTCGTAAAATAAGGGTCAATGAGAAATCCAACCACAAAGGCATTCAAATACAAGGTGTTAGCAACTTATTAGTAGAAGTATCAAACTGCTGTCAACCTGTTCCTGGTGATGAAATTATTGGCTACATCACCATCGGACGAGGCATCAAAATACATCGCAGCGACTGCACTAATGTATTAAAGCAAAACCTCACCCAAGAGCAACGCCTAAGGCTCACCGATGCGAGCTGGGGTTCAGAAACAACCGCCTACACCGTTGGCATACAAGTAACAGGCTTTAATCAACCAGGTTTCTTGCGTGATATTGCCGATATACTCGCCAAACTACAAATTAATGTATCCAACATCTCCAGCTCACGCGGCGCAACCGATTTGATATCTGTATTGAATATTGAAGTACAAATTGAAAACCTCAAAAAACTCTCAATGGCTTTAGAAAAAATAGAAGAGCTACCTAATGTGATGGATGCAAAGCGTAAGAGCTGATTCTAGCGTGCTGTTTTGTAGACCTATGGTTCTTTTTACAACTCCAACGCCATCTGCACAGGCATGTCAGGCGGATAAAACCGCACGCCAATTCCAATTAACCTCACTGGTCTCGCACCTCTTTCCCATGCTTTGGCGCATAGCCCGTAGAAGGCTCGTTTATCTAATGCTGTTGTAGACATCTGCACGGTGGTTGTTTCAAAATCATCAAAGCGTAGTTTTACAAAGGCATTTTTCTGTAGCAATACTTGTGATTTTCTAGCTCGCTGTAGTCGCTCTATCAGCTCAGTAAATAGACTGGGTATTTCTAATAAGCAAGCTTCTAAACTGGGCAAGTCATGCGGATAAGTTTCCTCAACACTCAGTGATTTTCTGATACGGTGAGTTTGTACTTCTCGATGATCAATACCACGCGATAGCTCGTAAAGTCGTGCTCCAAAGCTCCCAAAGTGCTTGCTTAGTGTTTCTACGCTGTATTGTTGCAAATCACCACAGCTAAGAATATTCATCCCTGCCATTTTTTTCTCGGTGACTTTACCCACACCAAAGATTTTTGATACAGGCAACTCCAACACAAAATCATCTATTTTATCAGGCGTTATCACAAACTGACCGTTGGGCTTACGCCAATCACTGGCTATTTTGGCTAGAAATTTATTGGATGCGATACCAGCGGAGGCGGTGAGTTGTTCTTTATCAAAGATCCGTTGACAAATTTCTGCTGCGATTAAAGTGGCGCTACCTTGGCAACAATCAACATCGCTTACATCCAGAAAAGCCTCATCCAAAGACAAAGGCTCTACTAAATCTGTAATCTCACGAAAGATAGATTGAATAGAAACAGAAACCTGTTTGTACAAAGCCATGCGCACAGGCAATACGATTAATTCAGGACAAATTTTAACAGCGCGCGACATTGCCATTGCGGAATGCACACCGAATTTTCGTGCCTCGTAGGAGCAAGTTGCAACCACGCCACGCTTATTGGCTTGCCCTCCTACAGCTATTGGTTTGCCTTTTAGAGCGGAGTCTTCTCTCACCTCAATTGCGGCAAAGAAGCTATCCATATCGATGTGTACTATTTTTCGGAGCTTGTTTGACATTTTTTAAAATTGAATTTAAGCGATTTAGAAAATAACTGCTGTGCAAAACTCCCCAAAAGAAAAAGGTGTTTGTGTCTCTGCCCGACAAGCATATTCCCACTCTACTTCTGTTGGTAAACCTGCTGATAAACCTGACATTTGACTATTTAATACTTGTAAAAATTCTTGCGTATCATCCCATCGTAGCTAACACATTCAACTGGATTATTTTCACTCTTAAAGCTAGAAGGATTATTCTCCATTATCTCTTGCCCCTAGAACTAGGCTATCTGTAATGAACACAAAGATACGGAAAAAGATGTATCTATCATCTTATCCCTTATAATTCAGCCATGACTAATTTAAAAGCTCCGCTTGATTTTATACAGCAACAAAATGACATTACCGAGATAGCCGCTCCCGCAGGAACCATCATCTGTAATACAGGCGATGAATGCCAAGACCTTATTATTTTACTCGAAGGGAATGTACGTGTGTATCGCCCCGCTGACGATGGACGCTCTATTACGTTATACCATATTAACAAAGGTGAAAGCTGTATTTTAACGGCATCGTGCATACTAAATACTACTGCTTTTCCTGCAACAGCAGTGGTTGAAAAAGATGCTAGAGGGTTGGCAATACCTGCGGTAAAAGTTCATCAATGGCTGAAATCAGAAACCGTATGGCAGCAGTATATTTTTTCTTTACTCTCACAACGCATGGCAGATTTGATTAGCCTTGTCGATGCACTCGCCTTTCGTAATTTGGAGGTGCGCTTAGCACGCTGGCTAAGCGAGCACTCACCGCAGAATCAAGTCATCGCCACTACACATCAAGCGATTGCTTCCGAGCTAGCTAGCTCCCGTGAGGTCATTAGCCGTTTGTTGAAAGAATTTGAGCATGAAGGCATTATTTTATTGGGTCGTGGCAAAATAAGAATTATCCATGAGCAAAGCTTGAATAAAATAATTGCTCTGTGAGTTGTTGAATAAAAGTTCGGCTAACGCCCCACTGCCCCTCGTTGCTTTAAGAAAACCACAACAGCTTGATGATTACCACTCTGCGCCAAATCTAAGGGGCGATGCCCTGCACTGGCGCTGGCATTTATGCTGGCTTTATTTTTAAGTAGCTCTTTTACAATATTCAAACGCCCACTACTTGCTGCCGCATGAAGTGCCGTCCAGCCATTTTTCTCACGTTGATTAATATTAAGTTTTGCACCAATACACTTCTTCACAAAAACAAGATTACCACGGGAGGCTGCCTTATGAAATGCATCACCTGCCAAGCATTTTTGTCTTAAGCGGGCTAAAGCTGCAGGTGTTGTATTAGGGTTAACCGTAGGTATTTTCAGGCTTGCAAGTGCACCTTTTTGTTTCAAAAACTTAATGGTCGCTTGATGCTTTTTACGGATCGCTAAATCTAAAGGGGTAAACTTATTTATTTCTTTCAAGTTCATTTTGGCACCTTTAGAGACTAAAAACCTCACTACCTTTAAACGTCCTTGATTGGCAGCAGCATGAAGTGGAGTCCATAATTTACTATCAGTAATATTAATATTTACCTTCAAACCTAAGCACTTTCTCACAAAGGTGAGATTTCCACGTGCAGCTTCTTTATGGATAGCATCATTACTGATACAAACTTTTTTAGCTTGCTCTGCTTTGGCTCGTTCTCTTTCTGCACGTAAACGCTCTTCCTCTCTCAGTTTCTGCTCTAACTCTGCCTGTTCTTTTTCTAACTGAGCTTGTATTTCTTCTTTTGAGGGCT
>DQSN01000096.1 GCA_015663245.1 Leucothrix mucor | reverse complement strand
TCTACTTACCGTGCTAATGCAACGATTCAGATCGAACGCAAAGGCGTGGAAGTGGTTAGCTTTGGTAAGACGGATAATTTAGGGGGTGAGGTTGATAGTTTGAATGATCCCTTTTTTCGTACGCGTTATGAAACTTTAAAAAGTCGAAAAATCTTATCTAAGGTGATTGCAGACACTAATCTCTATGATAGTTTGGTGGGAGCAAATGAAAAACCTTCTGCTTTAAAGTCTGTACTGATCTCTGTTGGTTTGGCAACAGAAACAAAAAAGAAAGTAGTGGAGAATTATCCAGAGCTGCTATTGGAACGCTTGTTGATTCAACCTATCGACAAAACTCATTTGGTAGAAATTTATTATGAGGGTAGCTCTCCTGAGGAGGCTAAACATGTCGTATCTAGTTTGGTTGATAACTTCATTAAATCACAATTAGATTCTCGTAGTGAGACAGGTGATTTTGCGAAAAACTTCCTCAACAAACAGGTTGAAGAGGCGCGTGATCGTTTAAATATATCAGAAAAAAAGCTAGTGGCTTACTCCAATGAGAAAGGAATACTGGGTATTGATGAGAATCAAACACGCCATGTTACTAAGTTAAATGAACTGAACTCTGCCTTAGTTCATGCCGAAGTTGCACGTGTTGCGGCAGAAAGTAAATATAGAGAAATGCAACGTAGCGGGAGCACTTCTGCAATTTTAACGAACCCCGTAATTGTAGGTTTAAAGTCACGTTTGGCTGATTTGGAAGGGCGGTATCAAGAAAAGCTAAAGCTATTTAAACCAACATATCCAGATATGCGTCGCCTAAATAATCAAATAGGCGGGGTGAGAGTTAAGCTTAGTCGTGAGTTAAAGGTCGTAGAAGGGGCGACAGTAGGTGCTTTAAAATCAAGTTATTTATCAGCTAAAGCCCAAGAGAGGCGCTTGCGAAGTGAGTTGTCACGTTTTAATAAGAAGTTGCAAACACTGCAAGATAGTGGTGTTGGTTACAATAAACTGAAGCGTGATGTGGAGTCAAACGCACGTTTATATAAAAACTTATTGCAGCGTGTTGAGGAGGTTAGCATTGCCTCATCGGTTAATACGAGCAGTATTAAAGTGGTTGACCCAGCAGTGTTGCCTGTAAAAAGATATCGTCCTCGTCCTTCCTTGAATATGATTGTGGGCTTGCTTAGTGGCTTGTTTCTTGGTTTGGGATTGGCATTTTTGCGTGAATCATTAGACCAATCAATACGTTCTACAGAAGACTTGCAACGTATAACAGGGCTTCCTGTGTTAGGCCTAGTGCCTAAGCCAAAGAGAATTTCTAATAAAGAAATGGCGATGGCAACGGTGATAAAACCAAGTGCGCCATTTTCGGAAGCCTATCGCGTCTTATCTGCAAATGTTCGTTTTACCTTGGCGCGTCAACACGGTAAGGTTTTGTTAGTTACCAGCTCATCTCCAAACGAAGGTAAGACAACAACTGCTTGTAATATGGCTTGTGCCTATGCGCAAATGGGTGTGAAAGTTTTATTAATTGATGCGGATTTGCGCAAGCCTGCCATTGCCGCGAAAATGAGGATATACAATAAGCGTGGGTTAAGTAACTTTCTTGGTGAGGATGAGGATTTGCTACAGGTGACGCAGCAAATTAAAGGTGTAAACGGCTTGTATGTGATTACATCAGGTAGTTATGCTGGTGACTCTATGCGGATGTTGAGTAGTGATAGAATGCAATTTTTAGTTTCTCAAGGAGAGCAAAAATTTGACTTTGTTATTATTGACTCACCACCTGTGGGTGGTTTTGCGGACACCTTGATTTTATCGTCTTTGGTATCATCAACTCTAATTGTTGCTGATGAATCTAAGCTACAATTGACCAAAATACGTTATACACTAGAACAGTTAATGCGTGTTAAAAGTACCGCAGTGGGTTTTTTATTGCTTAACTCAACGAACCCTTTGGTTACAGATGTCGTTTATGAAAAGCACTATCAACAAAAAGACTCATCTAACTTTATAGATACTCTATCGGGTGGGATTGCAACTAAGCTATTAACAAAGAAAAAGACAGATCGCTTTAAAAAGTTTAAAGTACGCGGTGTAAAAAAGCCTCTTTGGGGTAAGCCTAAGAAAGGAATTAATTTAGGTTATATGAATTAATAGTAACTCTTCATAATATGAAGGTAGAATGTGAAAAATCCAAACTTTAGCCTGTGTGAACAGACAAGCTAAAGCTTGGGCTCTTATGAGTTATGCGGTTTGCTATTGATATTCTTAAGTAATTAAAAATATAGAGATTTTAAACAATGAAATGGAAAGCATTGTTGTGGACGGTCGTGTTAGCGGCGGTGGTGTTTTTTGTGTTGGTGTTTCTAGGAATGAAATATCAATGGGTGCAGGCGCTGCAAGATAAAAGAACCATCCCCAACGAAAAAGTAGAGCTAGCAATTCCTGAACACTCGGTAGAGCCTGAGCTAGTTGAAGAGCAAGCGCGCCCTAGCGAAAATGGTAACGCCTTTTCACCTTCCTTGCTTGGTGAAGAGACGGATGTGGTTGATTTCACAGGAATGCCGCTGGAGTTAGTCGTGGCGGAATGTCGAAGAATCTCTACCAAAATAGGGGTTCCTGCCAATCGATTTACCCAATCAGTGAATGAGTGTGCAGCGCAAAATTTTCAAGGGAAGGCAGCCGAAGATATGTCACGCTCACGCAATGTAAATGCTGGTCTGCGTAAGCAATGTAAAGGTCGAATTCCTTATGAGCAACAAGCCTTGTTTTCACCTGAGGAGATGAAGTTATTGATTGATGAGTGTATGGCAAATTTGGATAAGTAAAAAGTAAACACTTTGCTTTTTTGATGTCATTTTTTGTTGGTACCCCTTGATATCAATGGCTGACAAGGGAGGTTTTTTCTGCTAAGTTAATCGGTCATTTTTTTATGACGGATAATTGTATGCACATGGAAGAAAAATCTCTTGGTCTTGGTCGTAATGTTGAAAATCCTGACGCGGCACGCAATCGCTTGCGCTTATATATCAATCTTAAATTAGCATCAACTGGGCAACCTGTTAGTCATTTTGGTGGCGATGATAAGTTTATGTCAATCGCAGATGACTTGTTGAAAAGTTACCAAGAAAAAAATAGACGCTTGCATGATTATCAATGTCCTGCGGATACCCGCATCCAAAACTTCCTTAATGATTACTTAAAAGACTGTGAAGACGATACACCCAAATTGCCATCTAACACTTTAGTTCTTGATCGATATGGTATTTCTCGTGAATTGTCTATTCCAGCGGATGGCGATGAGTTTAAGTCGGACATCGTTTCTAGTTATAGAGTAAGACAAGGTGTATTGCATAATCCTGCTAACGATAGGCGAACTACGAAGGGCTCATTCCATATAACAGAGGGTGGTTTACCAATTCCTGGTGATAAAAAAACCGTCCCAAAAATCACTTTTTCACGCTTGTTAAAAGCTGCACTAAGCCCACCTGAAGAATTACTACAACTTCCTTTTACGACCAATGAAGAGCAACAAGCTAAACTGTTTGTTTCTTTATTGTTGCGTCCGATTGTCTGTCCTGAGATTCCTACTGTCTCCCCTGAAAAGAGTATGGAAATACGTTTTTTTGCGCCTGGTAACTTGGTAAGTAATCTTGATTTTGTTGAGAGTATTTTTGGCAATGCAGGTAATCCCTATCTGGCAGAGCATGATGCTGCGCTGGATATTGACCATTGGTCGGGACAAACAGGCTGCGTTATTTTAGCGCCACATTTAACTCAACTTACTAAGAAAGAACTGGGTCTTCCGCATCATGATGATGCGACTGAGGCACAACGTAACGATGGAATGAGTTGGACGTCAGAAGATGAAAAATATAACGATGGTAATGCGTTTAAAATAACCTGTCGTACAGATGAAGGTATTATTGTTACGATTCTTGCAGATAACTATTATGGTTACTGCAAAAAAGAAGTTAAAACGCAGTTAAGCTATGCGACTAACCTCTATGGTTTGAGTGAGGAAGAGCACGCAGGTGGTGCTTTAGCATTCCGTCGTCGTAATCATGGCAAAGAGTATGGTGTGGACTCTAAAACACGAAAAGAGTTAGATATTTATAACTTTAAAGCTTTGTCTGCCCAATTTTCTGAGGTTATGGATATTCAGCCAGAAGGCTATGGTATTGATAAAAAACATCCTGATCTTATTTATATCCCGCTCGATATACGTATGGATATTGATACACAAAAAATTTGCTGGAATAAAGATGGGGTAGATCAAGAAATAAAGCTACAACCCAATAAGATTTATATGCAGCCTCACGGCTATAAAGTTGAAATGATGAAGCATCCTAGCGCACCTTCATGGCGTTTGGTCGGTACAGATTCAGAAGGTGTATTCTGTCATAAGCCTTGTACAGTATCAGGTGGTGGTAAGTCTGAAATATCCAAATCAATTAATGATGCAGTCATTTACGGTACTGTTTATGTGCAAGACTTTGATGAAGATATGGAGCAGGTCGGTGCTATTTTCAGTAAAGATTATAGTGACCGTTTAAAAGCAGATTTTGCCGATGAAGACTGGGATGCAACGCGAAAACCATTAAGCTCAAACCGTAGCTTAGGTTCGGTTATTCGTTTGTTAACGCCTTCAAATAGTAATACCGATGATTTTAATGACTGGTTGGAAACTATTCCACCACATATTTTATCGCAAGTTTTCATTATCAAGCGCATGTATATTTTGAAATCGGGCGATAGTTGGCGCGAGCATTTTTCTGTTGATATTATTAATGGCAAGCAAGGTCATGCACTCAAGTATGATGGGCGTGAGTTAGTTGCATCATACTTACGTGTGGGCTTAGATAACAAAGGTATCTGGCATACCTATAAAGTACGTCAAGACTTTATAGCGACCGAAAAAGTGCAAATGGAAGATGACATTAGTGCTTCGGTAGTGGTTAGCGCAAAGTGTCTACCAAACCTCTCGCCAAAATCATCAAATCCAAGTGTTAAATTAGTTAAAAACTGTGAATATCGCCTGTTTCAACGACCCGATGAGGCTATTCACAGAGGTTTTGATACCCAGACTGAAATTGATATGTCGCAGCCTGATAACTTTATTGCTAACTATGAGCCACTTATTGGTGACAAGCTAGAAGCAATCGTGGGTGATGTGGTTGAGTTTCAGAAATACACAGATCCTATGCGTAACTTGTTACAAGGCGCTTATGATAAAGGCGATCAATATGTAGTGTCTTCCGCAGACCCTCGCATGATGCCAGATGGCCCTAGTCAAAATCCACGCTACCTACAGCTTCGTCCTGATTTAAGTCAGCCAATGCGAACTTATGTGGCAGAAATGGGTGCAAGACTGCAACGTAAAGTGAATATGGATGATGCGCTAGTGACGCCTGTGAATGCAGTGCTAACAGGGCGACGTAATAACCCTGCGGCAGAAGGCATCCGTCCATTAGCTGTGTTTAATCCTATCCACTACCAAGAACTTCCAGAGCTATTTATGGATTTCATCTGTAGTGTGACGGGAAAATCACCTTCAACTACGGGTGCAGGCAGTGAGGGGGCGCTAACGAAAGGGCCGTTTAATGCTCTGCGCGCAACACCTGATCTAAACAATACCTTGGTCTCATTTATTATTACTGGCTATGCAGGCTTCTCCAGTGCAGCAGGTTATATCGGGCAAGACCTACGAGTTGACCATGATATTAGTTTACTAATCCCAGAAATCTGGGCGCGTTTAGATGAAGATGAGCGTGATCCTAAAAAGATGATCGACCAAGGCTATTTAGAAAAACTAGATGATTTTGATCATAATGGCAAGCGTGTTAAGGCTAGTCGTTTAGGCTATCGTATAACAGATCGTTTCATCTCTGCTTTCCTAGGCAAGATTTTTGATAATCCATCGGTAGTATTTGATGAGAAAATCCTCAAGCCTGAAACGCAAAATATGGAAACCTTCGTTGATGGTATTGGCAATATTGTTGATGCACAAAAAATCGTTGCACAACGCTACCTCGATGACGGCAGTATCGAAGATGCCTGCCCACCACTAAAAGCCATCCTTTACATCATGGCAACAGGTGAATATGAAGGTAAAACGATCCAGCATAAAGAAGTCCGAGATCTATTTGATCGTGATGCAATGCTGCAATCAGATTGGTATCAAAATCGACTTAAAGCCAAGCAGAAACGCGAAATAAAGTTGTGGGAAAAGAACTGTAAAAATCTAGAGAGCTTCCTAGAGCTAGAAGGGCATGACGACATTGTTGCTTCCTTAGGTATTCAAGAGCGTCTTGAACGTGCAAAAGAGCAGTTAGTTGTTGTCAGCCAAGAGAGCTATTTGGATAGCTTGGAAGGGACTATTGGAGCGGATACTTTAGCGCCTTGTGTTGCTTAGTTTTTGATGTGAATAACTACATACCATCTACCTGTATCTTGGTAGATGGTTCTTGTCATAAATCATAGGAAGATAAACTAAAAATTGCGGTTTTTTTGTTTGACGATGTTCCAAAAATAGCTCCCAAAACTCTTTCGAGTATTCACACAAAGCCTTTCATCTGTGGCGAAATCTTTAACATTTAAACCTTTATAGAAAGGTAAATTTGCACGTTAAATGAAAATGATTGTTTTTTCATGTTACAAAATCTCTATAAAGATTTGAGAAATTATGTATAAGGAGTATATTGTAGCCGCCTAAATTATACAGGGTTGCCCAAGATGGAGTTTCATAGTCTCATTGTTTTATTGTTGCTGCCTCTGCTTGGTGCGGCTGTTATCGCAATCCTGCCTAGTCATAAAGCATCACTCATTAGAAATATGGCTATTACTATTTCTAGCCTCGTTTTATTGTTTTCGGTTTATCTTATCGTTTGGGGTGATATTACACCGCAAGGCACAGGCTTATGGGCGGAATACACTAAGGTTTGGAATACACGTTTAGGTACTTCCTTCGCTTTGGGTGTAGATGGTTTGTCTTATCCCATGGTAATGCTTACAGCCTTGCTAGTATGGGTTGCAGTGTTGGCATCGAAAGGCATTACCAAGCAAACTAAAGGCTATTACCTGCTGGTATTGGTGTTAGAGACGGCTATTCTCGGCGTGTTTATGGCGCGAGACTGGGCTTTATTCTATATATTTTGGGAATCTACCTTGATTCCTTTATTCTTCCTGATTGATCGCTGGGGGGGTAAAGGGCGACAAACAGCATCGCTTAATTTCTTTTTGTACACCATGGGTGGTTCGGTGTTTATGCTACTGAGCCTGCTGGTGCTGTTTGATGCCACGCCTGCTCATTCTTTTGCTTTTAGTGCCATCGCAGAGGGCGCAAAAAGTTTGGATGCCTCTGAGCAAACAATGATCTTCATTGGTTTATTGCTCGGTTTTGGTGTGAAAATGCCAATATTCCCTCTGCACGGTTGGCTACCCTTAGCTCATGTTGAGGCACCTAGCCCCATCAGTATTCTACTTTCAGGTATTCTGCTAAAAATGGGCGCCTATGGTTTGATTTTAGCCGTAGTGATGCTTCCTGCAGCAGCTGAAAATATGCAGGTTGTGCTCGTTGCTCTGGCATTAATTGCCATTACCTATGGTGGTTTGTTGGCGTGGCGACAAAGCGACATGAAAAAGATGATCGCTTACTCTTCTGTCGCACATATGGGCGTGGTGCTACTAGGAATATCCTCCCTCAGTACCAATGGTCTGACAGGTGCTATCTATCAAATGATTGCACATGGTTTTGTGGCAGGCGCTTTGTTTATGCTTATAGGCTTGTTATACGAGCGTACGCATACTCGAAATATCAATGACTACGGGTCGTTACTAAAAGCCACGCCTAAATTTGCCTTCTTTATCATCATCGCCTTTATTGCGAGTGTAGGTCTTCCTGGGACTGCGGGTTTTGTTGCCGAGTTACATGTGATGATTGGTGGCTTTGAACGCTGGGGTTGGGTAATGTTATTACTCAGTTTTGGTGTGTTAGTTACAGCCGCTTATGGTGTGCGTACCATCAAACGTCTGTTTACAGGTCCTGTCAAAGCGCATATGCAAGATGTTCCTGATTTACGCCCTAGTGAAGTATTTGCTGCGAGTATTTTAATATCGGGCATTATCTTTTTTGGTTTTTATCCTAGCCCTATATTGGATTTTATTTCCCCCACCATTGAGGGTTTTATGCAAGTGATTGAGAAAGGCTAAGATGCCTCAAGAAACCGCTTTACAAGCAAAAAAAATGGCAAATATGCGTGAGAAATTACTGCATGTGTTGGATCATTTTGAGCATATTTTACCTGCACAAGCGCCTATTCGTGACTTTGTACATCACAACACCTTACATGGGTTTGAGCACTTAAGTTTCCCCGAGGCGTTAAAATCTGCTAATAAATTAACAGGTGCTTATGGTTATTGGCCACAAGAAAAGTTTCGTGAAAAGTATCTGCAAGGACGCATTGATAATGCAGATATTATGCAAGCCTTATCGAGCGATGCCTCACTAGAGTCCGATGCTGCATTATTTAAAGCAGGGGAGCGACAGTTTTATCGTAAAGATATTTACCGACTCGCATTACTGTATCCCATCAAGAATATCTCCTCTTGCCAACTACGTTGGAAAGCAGATGAAGTGCATGCTTTTGAAACATTTCATCATGATATTTCACAGGCAATGCAAGACAAGCTTTTAAAAGCAGCTCATAGCAATGGTTTTGATACCGAGTCGGCTACTTTACAAGCTTTATGGTTGAGCTGTTTGGATGTGCTTAACTTAGATGCAGAGCTATTACACCCCGAAGAGATGATGAACCTCTCGCACGAGCAAGCGGGAAAAATGTTTAATGCACTGTCTTTAGAATCCCAGCAAGCTGATTTAAGCAGTGTCTCAGAAGCACAAAAAGAACGTCAAAAAGCATGGCAGACTTTGGAGTGTTTACTGCAAAACTCCAACAAAGAAGATAAAAAATTCAATCTAACATCACTCATCAAAAAGCTAACAGGCGTTGATATTGAAGATGATGTGATTGATCGCTCGAAGTCTAAAGTGGAGCCGTTATTACACAAAGCCTCTTACGATATTTTAGATGAGTTACTAGAGCAGGTTGGTAGTAAAATCACCCTAAGAACCTTTCTGAAAAAAGTCACAGGCATTGATATTCAACAAGATATAGCGGTTTATCTACAGCCCTATTTATCAAATTGGATGGATCAAGGATTTGCTGCATGGAATGCCGAAGATCGTACAAAGGGTTTTTATCAGTCGTGGAAGAGCAGTGCTTTAGAAGATGAGAATTGGATATTTAGCGGTATTCCTGATTGGCGTGAGCATATCGAGTCTTTACCCGATGACCCTGTTGATACCATTCTTGCAGAATTAGGTCGCATGGGAATCAGTGAGGAGAACTGGGTAACGTATATAGAGCGTTTAGCATTAGATCTTCCTGGTTGGTCAGGTATGTTTTATTGGCGACACAGTCATCCTAATTACGATGGTCATGCTACCGCCGTGAATATGATGGATTATTTGGCGGTACGTCTGATTACTGAGCATTTATACGCACGTCGCTTATGCCGTGATTTATGGTTGGTGGAGGCGAACCTTGCTACTTTGCGCGGTTATTTTCATTATCAACACGCAGAGTTTTTGGTGCGTTATACGCTCAATAATGAACATCTGCCTGAATATTTAGTGGGGTTATCTCAGCAGTTAGTCGAGCATCATTCTAGTCATAGCGATTCTTCCCATGAATGGCGCTACTTGTCGCACTTAATCTGGACATGGCAGCAAACCTCCGAAGCAGATGGCGAGCAAACGTATACCTTACACCACGAAGGTTGGAAGCTGTTTTTAATTGCACAGCATTTAGGTTTGTGTAGTGCAGAGTTACAATCATTAAAACACGATGATGTGGCAGCTATTTTTTCCTGCCTTGAAAGTTTGGGTAAGGAAAAATCAGGTTTTTTATTATTACAAGCTTACGAGCATCATTATCGTGAAGAAATGTTTGCAGTTATCACCCAAAATCAAGGACGAGGGACGTGGAAAGATCGCAAGCATCAACGCCCCGAAGCCCAGATTATTTTCTGTATGGATGATCGGGAAGAGAGTGTGCGCCGCCACTTAGAACATCTTAATCCTAATATCGAAACACTGGGAGCTGCGGCTTTTTTTGGTATTGTGATGAATTGGAAAGACTTAAATGATGATGGTTCCGTGGTGCTTTGTCCTGTCGTGGTTGTGCCAGAGCATGAAATAGCCGAAGTGCCCGAAAAAGGACATGAGCAGAGTGCCGAGCAACACAAAAAACGCTATGCCTTGCGTGGCAAGCTGAGAAACTTTATCCATCAAGAAACACGGCGTAATTTAGTGGGTACTGCTGTGCTGATTGCACTCAGTGTGCCTTTAGCAACTATGCGCTTAATTGGCAAAGTCTTTCTGCCCTTGTTGTGGGGTAACGCTGAAAAAAAATTAACGCAATCGTTTGATAAAGAAATTATTACGCGTATCACCAGTACTGCTAAAGAAACTCTGAAAGACCGCAGTATTAAAAACAATCAGCAAGGATTTACGCTCGAAGAGCAAACCAATATTGTTGAAGGCTTCTTGCAGAACAATGGTTTGTTAACAGGTTTTAGCCATTTTGTGGTGACGATGGGGCATTTCTCACATAATTTAAATAACCCACATACCGCAGCTTATGGCTGTGGTGCTTGTGGTGGAAAGTACAGTGGTCCGAATGGTCGAGCCTTTGCGAGTATGGCAAATAATCCTCAAGTAAGGGAAGCGCTGGCGAAGCGTAACCTTAATATTCCTGATGATTGTTGGTTTGTTGGTGCGGAGCATGACACCTGTAGCGAGGGTGTTACTTGGTATGATACTGATCTTATTCCAGAAACCTTACAAGCAGAGTTTGTAAAACTACGGGCGGATTTAAAACAAGCAACAGAGCAGTCAGCCCATGAACGCTGTCGTAAACTAGCGTCTGCGCCTCGTAAACCGAGTCTAAAAAGTGCGGTTGACCATATTACAGGGCGAGGCTTGGACTTCTCTCAAGCAAGACCAGAGTTAGGACATGCAACTATCGCCTGTGGTTTTGTGGGGCGTCGCTATATCTCGCAAGGCACATTCCTTGATCGTCGTAGTTTTTTGATTTCTTACGATCCAAATACCGATCCAGAAGGTAAATTTTTAGAGCGTATTTTACTCACTGCAGGTCCTGTAGGCGCAGGTATCAATCTGGAGTATTACTTCTCTGCGGTGAATAACGATCGATACGGTTGCAGCTCTAAAGTTGTCCATAATCTATCAGGATTATTTGGTGTTATGGAAGGCACTGCGAGTGATTTACGCACAGGCTTGCCACAACAAATGGTTGAAATTCACGAGCCAATGCGTTTACAACTAATGGTTGAAGCAACGACCGAGGTGCTGACGGCTATTTACACTCGTCAACCCTCTATTCAACAATTGGTGGGTAATGGCTGGTTACTATTATCAGCAAAAGACCCTGAATCTGAAGCTATTCATACCTTCGATCCTGTAACAGGCTGGACGCGCTGGCAAAGCCCAGATATCACTATTCCTACTATTGAAAAATCCGCAGACTGGTATCAAGACCATTACGATCACCTTTCCCCTGCACTTATTAAGCGAGTTACGCCATGATGCCTAATTGGAGCATTGCTCTTATCCCACTTCTGCCGTTAATGGCGGCTTTATGGATTGCCATCGGCTTTATCTTTGGCTGGAACCGCAATGAGAAAGGTGAAAATGAAACAGCAACCGTCAGTCTGTATGCCATTAGCATTTCTTTTTTACTGATTATTGCTTTGGATGTTATGGCTTTCATGGGAGAGCTACCCAGAGACGTGCGCTTAGGTACGTGGTTGTCATCAGGAAAATATCAGATTCATATTGGTTTTTTATTTGACACTTTAAGCTTAACAATGGCGACATTGGTGGGATTTATTACCTTAATCGTCACCAAATTCTCTATTAATTATTTACACCGTGAAGCAGGTTTCCAGCGTTTCTTTATGATGTTATCGGTGTTTAATGCTGCGATGATAATAATTGTACTGGCAGGTAATGCGGCACTTACCTTTATTGGCTGGGAATTGGCGGGAGTTAGCTCATTCTTGCTGATTGCTTACTCATGGCATCGTGATGTGGCAACAGGCAATGCGGTGCGGGCATTTATCACTAATCGTATTGGCGATGCAGGTTTTATTCTTGGTATTGCCTTCTCCTTCTTTTGGTTAGGTACGGTTGAGTGGTCAGAAATGCCTGTGGTGATAGAGGAGAAAGGTATTTCAAGTATTTTTGTTGGGGTAATCCTGTTTGGTTTTATGATTGCCGCCTTTGCAAAGTCAGCACAGTTTCCTTTTTCTGCGTGGATAACCCGCGCTTTAGAAGGTCCAACGCCATCTAGTGCAGTGTTTTATGGTTCCTTGATGGTGCATGCTGGCGTGTATTTATTATTGCGTTTAGAGCCTTTGCTCATGGCTGACCCCGCTTTGCTGATTATCATTATGCTTGTCGGTATTATCACTGCTGCTTATGGTTATGTTGTGGGTTTAGTGCAAACCGATGTGAAATCATCCTTTATGTTCTCAACACTTGCTCAAGTGGGATTAATGTTGGTCTGGATAGGTAACGGCTGGTTTACCTTAGCTTTGATTCATCTCGTGCTACACGCTATTTGGCGTGCTTACCAGTTCTTACATGCACCTTCTTTTATGCAACAGGTACAACGTCCTGCGCGTCCTGTTCCGCAGTGGCTCAATCGTAAAACATGGCTTTATACTGCCGCGTTACAACGCTTTTGGTTGGATGGTATTTCTGATTGGCTCCTCACAAAGCCTACTCGTGCCTTGGCACATGAGGCGCAGATTTTTGATGAGCAGGTGGTTGATCGTTTAACAGGCATCCAATCACATTCCAATATGCTCTCTACTTTGTCGCATTGGGAAGCACAGCAGCAGGGTAAGTTTGAGTTAAAAGATGAAGTTGGTACAGGTAATGGTTTGTTCGGTGCATTTATGCAGCGATCAGCATCGGCAATGCATTGGTTTGAAGAAAAATTAGTATTAAGAGGCAGTGGTGAGGGCTTGTTAAAACTTATCAACTATCTGGGGAAGTATCTGGAAAATATCGACGAGTTGCTGATGCAACCGCGTTATTTATTGGTGCTCATTATGGCAACCTTAGTGGTTATCCTGTAGGGAGATGGCATGAACTTTATAGAATCTCAAGCAACATGGCCTTTATTAGAAGCCCTGCAAGTCGTTCCATTAATTGCAGCATTTTTGTTGTGGAAGTTAAAAGGTACACCAGCCGCAACGGTTGCAATTATCGCGACTGTATTAGAAATGGCTTTAGCTATCCTTTTATATATTGGCTTTAATACCCAAGAAGGAACCATGCAATACGCTAATCAAATTAGCCTATTGGGTTTGCCATATCATGTTGCAGCCGACGGTATTAGTGTTTTATTCGTGCTATTAACCGCTTTATTGAGTTTGTTGGCGGTATTTTTCATAATCTTCCGTGATCTACACTATACCCGTGTATTGGCAGTGATGGCGTTTATTCAAGCCACTTTGATGAGTCAATTTGTCACCGTTGATTTGTTGTGGTTTGTGATGATGTCGATATTTGAAATCATCTCAATGGCATACTTATTGTACCGCTGGGCAACCTTTATCGATGCCGAGCCAATGATAACGCGCTACCTACAGTTTATGAGCATCAGCATCTTATTGTTGGTAATAGGAACGCTCATGCTAGGCTGGAACTACTCAACCCATCATGGCGGAGTGTGGTCTTTCGACCTTTATGAGTTAGCTAAAACACCTGTTGATCCTGCTATCGCAACAATAATTTTCTTCTCACTGTTTTATGGTTTGGGTATCCGTATCCCACTTTTTCCTTTGCATGGTTGGCTACCTATTACCATGCAGCACGGCAATGTCGCCGTAGCGCCAGTTTTATTATTGGGTTTGAAAGTCGGTGTGTTTGCTTTGCTCCGCTTTGTTTTTCCGATTCTTCCCGATGCAGTGAAAGATTGGCACAACATCGTTGTCGTCTTTGCAATTATTGGTATTTTCTACGCGGCTGTTTTAGCCATGCGTCAAACCAATATACGCCGCTTGATGGCTTATGGTGTTATCAGTCACACAGGTATTTTAACAATTGGCTTATTCACGCTAACACGTGAAGGTTTTGAAGGCGGCATTATGCTGGCGATTAACTTTGGCTTGGCAATATCAGGTTTGATGTTTATGACAGGTTTGGTCTTCCACCGTACCAAGACAGCATCAATGGAGCGTTTAGGCGGGCTATTTGATTATCTGCCTTTGGTGGGTATTGCTTTCCTAGTGGCTGGTTTAGCCATTGTTGGTATGCCAGGCACACCAGGGTTTGATGCGGTTCACTTTGTGCTGGAAGCCTCTATCGCAAAGTTTGGTGCGTTAGTAACCATTGCTGCAGCACTGGGTAACGTCATCGCGGCAGGGTTTTTACTGTACTCCTTCCAGCGCGCTTTTTTAACTAAGCCAGGCTGTAGCACCAAGGGCTGGGATAAATCACCCGCACACGTCACCGAAAAAATTATGGCAGCATCAATGATTATAGTCATTATCGGCATGGGCTTTTTTTCATCACTTTGGTTGGACTTGTTCGATCACACTCTCGATGGACTCAGCGCCTTATATGGCAACAAGGTAGGGCATTAAGATGGAATTGCATTACTCCGATTTCTCATGGCTAAGTTTGCTGATTCTGATACTCCCTCTTGGTGCGGCAATCAGTTTATTAGTACGTTCAAACATTGCACGCTGGACAGCTTTAATCACCAACTTAGTTGTTTTAGTGATAACGCTGGGGATTGCTATAGGTTTTGATACCAGTTTGGTAGGCTTTCAGTTTGTTGAAAAATCATTATGGATACAAACCCTTAATATTCACTACTTTTTAGGTGTCGATGGTATCTCTGTACTATTTTTACCTGCTACAGCCTTATTATTTACCGCTGTAATCTTAGCATCATGGAATAGTATCCAAAGCTTAAAAGGCGTGTATTTTGCGCTGATACTAATCTTGGAAGCCACCATCATCGGCGTATTTAGTTCTTTAGATACCATATTTTTTATGCTGTTCTGGGAAGGTACGTTGATTCCTTTGTACTTCCTCGTTAGCTTATGGGGAGTAGGGGCGAATCGTCGTTATGCAGGTATGAAGTACGTGCTGTTTATGATGGGTGGTGGACTACCAATTTTATTTGCTTTCGTGTTATTAGCCATTCAACCTGATGGTACATATATTTTTGATTACACAAAGTTAGTCGAAATATCACGAGACAATCAATATCAAACCATTATTTTCTTTCTGCTACTTTTTGGCTTTGGTGTAAAAACACCATTATTTCCCATGCATACATGGCTGCCCTTGCTCGCACAAGAAGGTCATCCAGGAACCATCGCCACCATAGTCGGTTTAAAGCTAGGTGCGTATGGTTTGCTACGTTTTGTTGTACCTTTAGCGCCCGATGCTGCCAGTACCTTCCAAGGTCTGATGATAGGTCTAGGCATCATCGGAGTGATCTATGGTGGCGTCGCCGCATTAAGTCAAACTAATATCCGTCGTATGTTAGCCTTCTCTAGTCTAAGTCATGTCGGTATGGTGGTCTTAGGTATCGCCACATTAAGTCAGCAAGGTATTCAAGGTGCGGTCTTCCAGCTGCTTAACTTAACGATGGTTGCAGGTGGATTATTCTTATTAGTAGGCTTCCTACACCAGCGTATCGGCTCTACTGATATTATCAGTTTAGGGGGCGTAGCGAAAACCATGCCGCTACTAACATCCTTCTTTTTCTTCCTAGGTCTAGCCAATATGGGCGTACCAGGAACCAGTACCTTTCCCGCAGAATTCCTAATTATTATCAGTGCGTTAGATAGCTTTTCAGGAGTGGGGCTAGCCGCCTTGTTTGGTGTAATCCTCGGGGCTGCCTACTTCTTAGGGATATTCCGTAAAGCCTTCTTAGGTGAATGCCGCAGCGAAATCGTCGCCGATGCCGTTGATTTGCAAAAACGTGAGCTATTAATTGTGTTTGTAATGTCAGCTTTAGTGCTGATTGTAGGGCTTTATCCGCAGATGATATTGGATACAATGGCGACAGCTACAGATACTTGGATGGGTCTGGTTAAAGTTAAAGAGTAGTTTTTTCAGTGGAGAGCAAGGAAGGGCAGAAAACTGTTCTTGTTATCTAAATATTTGAAAGTACGCTAATAATATGAGTAGCTATTATTAATATCGTTTTGGTATCGGTCTTTTAATTGTGAGCTTATGGATATATTTCTAGTTAAAAAAAATAAGATAACTCGCCCTTTATATTCATTTTTGGATGGAATATCGGAGGGGCTGTATATTAAGATATATAATAAATTTCAATCTTATGTGCAGTATGGAGATGTTTATCATGGCAAACATCTTAAAACATTAAACTCAAAAATATGGAAATATAAAGGTACTATTTATAAGCTTAGAGTGGACAATGGTAATGAATCTGCAAGGGTTCTTTTTTCTAAATCTAAAGATGGTCATTTAAAAATAATTCATGGATTTTTGAAATCCACAAGAAAAACACCAAAGAAAGAAGCCCGACAAGCAATTGTAATTTATCAGATGCTAGACTGCCTTGAAACATTTGTATGGAATAAGCAATCAGCACTGCCAAATGAATAAAAAACTACAGGACGCAATACCTTCGTTATGATTAGTTGGGTCGGTTTTTCAATCATGTGATATAAAAAATAGTTATTTCTTGTTTCAGTAGTCGGTGTGAAAATGGCGAAGGTATTGACTTGGGTTTATTTTATTCGATAGCTTGTATTTTCATCCAAAGATTTTATCTTAACAGTTCTAAGCTCTTCACTGTTATTAATAGGCTGATTGTATGGGTCTAAAGTAGGCGCTTTTGCTAATTTTTTCGCGATGACTTTAATGGTGTTTTTGGTGGAATTCCAAGGGTGTAAAATATCAGTTTTATTCACAGCCACTAATTTTTCCATACCTAAGCTATTAAGAATTTTTTCACCTTGGCTATTATTTTTTTGCATGGTAAGTAAGCAACTTTGAATTGCCTCTGTCATTGCTTGCAGCTCTGGAGCAATGAGAAAGTTATGATGAATTATCTCTTCCTGCGTTTCGCCAACCTTTTGTACGCCACTTTTGCTTAAATTTGTTAATCCATCATAAAAATCTTTATAGACTAGAGCAAAGTTATATTCATTTCGAGTCATACTTTTAATAACAGCCATCCAGCTTGGCTTAGAAAGCACTTCTGAAGGTATGATTTTTTCTTTTTGTAAATAGTTTATTCCAACTTGTGTCACCATCATATCCGTTACACTAACAACCGTGTTTTCAGAAAAATCTTGTAAAGTAGGTTTTTTTATCTTGTGACTGGTAATAAAAACAATTTCATCAAATAAATTAATAGGGCGGGCAATTGGAATATAGCCATGGTTTTTAATTAACTTTAAGGAATCCTGAGGGTTAGAGTAAATTAAACCACCCGATGTAATCTCCTTATGAAAATCAACAAAATCGAGACTCTGTTCAAACTTAACGCTGCTATTAATATTTTTTGTTAAAAACTGCGCAAACATAAACCATCTATCAGGATTTTTGGCTGTGTCATGGGGACATACCATAAAGGTTATTTTTTTCATGATTTTTTTTATTTAGTATAGAGGGGGGGGCGAATTCTGGCATATTCTATGGAGTGATATGTTAAATTTCAGATAAAGCGCGGCAACGCGGCAAGACGTATAAAAACTCCAAATAGGGCGGCATAAATGCCGCCCACCAAATAATGATAACTTAACCAAACACTTCACGGCATGCCATTTATGGCATATTATCCCGTATTCCTCATCCCTGCTGCAATCGCATTGATAGTTAGCAGTAGACCATCAAGCCAAGGTGAATCGTCATCTTTTGATATTGCCATATGTTGCCTATGACGGCGCAATAATGTTATTTGAATGTGATTCAAAGGGTCAAGATATGGCTCACGACGCTGTAGTGAGTATTGTAATAATGGTGTTTCATCCATTAGATCTTCTAAGTCTGCTATCTCTAGAATACACTCAACTGTTTGTTTATATTCTATATTTATTTTACTGTAAATCGTTGCAGAGAGTTCTTTGTTACTCCATAGGCTGGAGTATTCTTTTGCTGTATCCATGCGTGCTTTGAAGAGTGCCATTTGCACGTTGCTGAGTAGGGCGCGGAAGAATGGCCATTGCTGGTACATTTCTTGTAGTATTTCAATACCATGCTCTTCTTTAAAGCCTTTAAGTGCGCTGCCGATGCCATACCAAGCGGGTAAGGTGTGGCGAGCTTGTGCCCAGCCAAATACCCAAGGGATTGCACGTATTGCACTTTTTGAGCGTTCTACTTGTTTGCGATGCGAAGGGCGCGAACCGATATTTAGCTGACCGATTTCTTGCACAGGGGTGTTTTCGTAGAAGTAGTCTTGGAAACCTTCGGTAAAGTCGGTAAGGTCGCGGTAACTTTCTTCGCCAAGGCTGGCGATTTGTGACATACCGTTGAGGTATTCTTCTTTAAAGCCTTGATGTTTTTTGACGATTGATTTGCTGCCTTTGAGCAAGCCTGTAATGCCTACGCCTAGCTCATAAACTGCTGTTTCGATATTGCTGTATTTATTGGAAAGCACTTCACCTTGTTCGGTGAATTTGATTTGTCCGCTGATAGTGTTAGGTGGCTGTGACAAAATTGCTTCGTGAGTTGGGCCACCGCCACGTCCTACTGTGCCTCCACGTCCGTGGAATAAACGACATTCAACGCCATACTTGTTAGTTAGCTCAATTACTTGATTTTGAGCACGGTATAAATTCCATTGTGAGGCAAGAATTCCGCCATCTTTACAAGAATCAGAGTATCCCAACATCACTTCTTGAAGGTTGCCAGAGGCTGTTAATAGTGCTTTGTAAGTTGGATTTTCAAGGACGTTAGTAAGAACAGGAACAATGTGTTGTAAGTCTTCAATGGTTTCAAACAGGGGTGATATTTCGATGTTACAGAAATAATTATCATCATCATCTTTGCCTGCAAGACCTGCTAAACGTGCAAGGAACATCACTTCTAGTATATGGCTAGCAGTGTGTGTCATGGAGATGACGTAGGTTCCAAAAATACTGTCACCTGTTTCTTTGCGCATGGCAACCATCGTATCGAATACAGCTAAGGTTTCGACAGATTTTTCGGTGAGTGATTCAGGATTTGCTTTGGGTAAGTGTCTGCGCTCGATCAGTTTACTTAATAATGCTAGGCGGTCATTTTCCGCCAATGTGCTGTAATTAATATCAGGCATAAACTGTTGCAGCACTTCGGTTACTGCATCGGTATGGATATTGGATTCTTGGCGTATGTCTAGCTCTACCAGGGAGAACCCGCAAGTATCTGCTAAGCGGATTAAATCCTTGAGATCATGGCGCGCAATATTACCATCATTGTGACTATACAGAGAGTCGCTAATTAAATGGAGGTCTCTTAAAAAGTCGGTGACATTGGCATAAGCGGCACTTTTTTTAATTTTCGAGCGAGCTTTACCATTGATATGCTCTTGGACTAAGCGCAGGTTTTGCTTTAGTCGATATTGCATCATTTGTAATTTACGACGATAAGGCTCGGTTTGATATAAGTCAGGATTTTCTGCAAAAACGTATTCGGCAAGTTCTTTATTGTCGGCTTCTAAAGCAAGGCTAAAGTCATTGCTAGGGGTAATGTGGTTTGTGCTGTGCGATAAGGTTTTGCGTAGCTTTTTGACGCGCTTGCTATATTCAGTCAGCGCTTGTTGCATATGCAGTCGGATAGCACGGCGGGTAACTTCAGGGGTGACGAAAGGGTTGCCATCGCGGTCGCCACCAATCCATGATCCAAAACGTAATACAGTGGGAATGGTGATGGCATCATCGCCATAGACTTTTCTGGTCGCACGCTCAAAGTAGCGATACACCATGGGAATGGCTTTGAATAGACTTGCGTCAAAATAGAAAAGACCGTAGCGCACTTCATCTTCTACACTCGGCTTACTGTTTCTAACATCACTACTTTTCCATAAAATTTGTATTTGAGCTTTTAAGTGACGCAGTAAAGTGTTGGTTTCGTCTTTGGATAAGTTAGGGTGTTGTAGCTGATCGTTAAGGGTGAAGATATGACGCTGCAGGGTCATTATTGTGCGGCGACGTGCTTCGGTAGGGTGAGCAGTGAAAACAGGAGAGTAGCGTAGCTTGTTGATAATCTGCTGTGCTTCATCGGCATTGATGCCTTCATCTTTTAGTTCTGATACGGTTCTTAAAAAGGAGCCTTGCCAGAGTTTTTCGCTACCTTTGTTATATAGGCTACGACGTTCGCGATGTAAAAAATCTTCTTCTACAATATTTGATAGCATATAAAAGACATTGAATGCGCGCGTCACATTATTGAGTAACTCTTGGTTCATATTTTCAATGAATGCCATCAAATCAAGGCGTTCTGCCTCGTTATCATCATTTGCAAGGCTGATATAACCTTGGCGGAGACGTTCGACAGCTTTGTATAAGTCATCACCTGACTGCTCTTGGAGTACCTCTCCGAGTAAATCGCCTGCGAGTCTTATCTGTTTTGATAATTCTTCTACATTTTGGATGTCATAGGTACTTGCAGTCATAGGGGGTCCTTTTGCATGTTTTCAAGGTGAGGGTAATGCAAAGGGAATTTAATGAGGAAAGAGTGCCTCAAGTCTTATTGCATATTTTTTAAGGTGAGCATAATACAGTCTTTTGAAGAACTTATGTAGGTGGTTTTAGGGGTATGTCTATTAATTATTTTTTTTGTTCTGAAGTGAAATCTCTAATTCATTCACATATTCAGCTATTGCTAAGTTAGTAGTCTTTATAATCGACTCCGCTAACAACAATAAAAATAGTTTTACCGAAGTTATTTAAACGAGCCAATTGGCTCGTTTTTTTTTGCCTGAAAATATGGTATTAATGCATTTATGAATTCTGAAAATAATACTCCGCACAAAGGCATTTATTTATTGCCGAATCTTTTCACGACAGCTGGTCTGTTTAGTGGTTTTTATGCAATTATTGCTGCCATCAATGGTACGTTTGAAGTTGCTGCAATCGCCGTTTTTATTGCAATGATCTTAGATGGTTTAGATGGTCGCGTGGCGCGTTGGACAAATACACAGTCTGAATTTGGCGCACAATACGACAGTTTGGCAGACTTGGCGTCTTTTGGTTTAGCGCCTAGCCTAGTGATGTATCAATGGGCTTTGGTGCATATGAAGGATGTTGCAGTGGCATGGGGTAAGTTAGGATGGATGGCTGCCTTTATCTATGTTGCGTGTGCTGCTTTGCGCCTAGCTCGTTTTAATGTGCAAAGTGAAGAGGTTGATAATCGTTACTTCATTGGTTTAGCAAGCCCTGCCGCTGCGGCAATTATGGTGGGAATGGTATGGGTCTTTCATGATTTGGATGTATCAGGAAAATCGATACAAATCCCCGCCTTACTAATGACCTTGTTTGCAGGTTTGTTGATGGTGAGTAATATCAAATTTTATAGTTTTAAAGACTTTGATTTTCGTAGTAAAGTCCCGCATTTGTTTATTCTTGTTGTTGTTTTGGTATTTGCTTTAACGGCTATAGACCCTCCTAAAGTGTTATTTGCTGTGTTTTTGCTTTATGCATTATCAGGACCTGTGCTGTGGTTGATGGAAAAAATATCAAAGCCTAAGTCTGAGAAAAAATCAGTAAATAAATAGGATTGATATAGTTTTCCACATGAGTAGTTTCACAAATACGGTGTGCTGTGCTGTGAGTACCTTTTGAGGCTCGACAAGGAACACACTGCTGTGAAACTTGTTATGTGTAAATAATTTTTCCAAAAGTATATGTTATTGTTAGAAAAAATTTAAAATTGTGAAAAAAAATCATAATTAAGCTTGAAGCTAAAATACTTTTTAGGTAGTTTTACCCACATGATTTCAAATAACCACATAGACCGCTCTATGATGAATGCTCAGCATTTAGGTTATCTCTCGTCCGCAATTTCCCTTCTATTAGCTACTTCGCTATTTCTACTCCTGCCTTAGGGCAGTCAATTTGAATTATACGAACCTGACGAGGTAAAACGTAAACCCCTAACTTATTTATATTTATAGATACATTAGTTTGCGCAGAACATGAGCGTAGACTGTTTGCTATAAAAATTTTCTTGTATTGTTTTTAATGTCTTTTTTATAGCCAGCGATACAAGCAATGGAGTAGAACAACATGTCTGATGATCGTTTAATTATTTTTGATACAACCTTGCGTGATGGCGAGCAAAGCCCTGGCGCATCAATGACGCAAGATGAGAAAGTCCGCATTGCTAAATTATTAGAGCAAATGAATGTTGACGTTATTGAAGCAGGTTTTCCTATCGCCAGTGTTGGTGATTTTGAGTCGGTAAAAGCTGTCGCATCCTCAGTGAAAAATTGCACAGTTTGTGGTTTGGCGCGTGCTTTAGATAAGGATATTGATAGAGCAGGAGAGGCGATTAAGCCCGCAGAATCGGGACGGATACATACCTTTATAGCCACTTCGCCCATTCATATGAAAGCCAAGCTACGCATGGAACCAGACCAAGTGCTTGAGCAGGCGGTACACGCGGTCAAAAGAGCGCGTCAATATACGGATGATGTAGAGTTTTCAGCGGAAGATGCAGGGCGCTCCGAACTAGATTTTCTTTGTCGCATAGTAGAGGCGGCTATTGATGCGGGCGCATCAACCATCAATATCCCTGATACGGTCGGCTACAATATCCCACATCAGTTTGGCGAAACAGTAAGGCAAATTATAGAGCGTGTACCTAACTCGGATAAGGCAATATTTTCCGTTCATTGTCATAATGACTTAGGTTTAGCGGTGGGTAACTCGTTAGCCGCGGTGTTAAATGGCGCGCGTCAGGTTGAATGCACCATTAATGGTTTAGGGGAGCGGGCGGGTAACGCTTCTTTGGAAGAGATAGTGATGGCAGTGCGAACTCGTCAAGATGTATTCCCTTGTGACACGAATATCGATACACGCATTATTGTTCCTGCATCAAACTTAGTATCAGCAGTGACAGGTTTTCCTGTGCAGCCCAATAAGGCAATAGTTGGTAAAAATGCCTTTGCGCATGAGTCAGGTGTTCATCAAGATGGTATCCTCAAGTCGCGTGAAACCTACGAAATTATGCGTGCGCAGGATGTTGGCTGGTCGGATAATAAATTAGTCTTAGGTAAGCACTCAGGGCGAGCCGCAGTAAGAGCACGTTTAGAGGAGTTGGGTGTAGATATTGAAAGTGAAAGTGCGCTTAATACCATTTTTGATCGTTATAAAGCCGTTGCAGATCTTAAACATGAGATTTTTGATGAAGACTTAATGGTCATTGCTAATGAGTCCTTGTCGGCAGCGTCCAATGAGAAAAAATATGAGTTGGTTTCTTCTTGGGTGTGTTCGGAAACGGGAGAGACGCCGCATGCAAAAGTAGTTTTGACAGTTGATGGTAAAGAAGTAACAGGCGAAGCTGATGGTGGGGGTTCTGTTGATGCGGTTTATTCGGCAATAAAAAATATTGTGGCTGACAGCGGTGTTTTGGAGTTGTATTCTGTTAATAATGTAACTAGTGGCACAGACTCGCAAGGCGAAGTAAATGTTCGTTTGGAAAAAGACGGACGTTTGGTTTATGGTACAGGGGCAGACACTGATATTGTCATCGCTTCGGCGAAGGCTTATTTGGATGCTTTGAATAAATTATCAATTACGCTTGATAGAGAGCACCCTCAGCATAACGGAGTTTAGTGGTAATGTTTGGGGTTAAGAGTTTAATAACATTAGAGGCTCTTTTTTGACTTTTTGTCCCTGATTGCATTCGATCTTAATTGTTGCGTAGCCTTGTCTATGCGCCGATTGAGATTGAATCATTAGAAATGTAATTCTTTGGTTAGGAGTTTTTAGTACTCGGGCAGGCTCCTAGTTTTGTGTCTTCTTTAAGCCCTCAGTCCTAAGGAAGTTTTAAATGGCAGTAACACAACAGCAACTTTCATATTTGAAAGCCATGGGAATTCCTGTATGGGTTTCCCGTGATGCTGTTGATGTCAGTATTTTTGAGGCTGCTAATAAAGCTACTTTAAGTCAAGCATCGGAGCTTAAACTGCCTTTTGCTCCTGCCAATAATTCTATCACTAGCCCAGCATCAAATAACCCTCAATCATCCTCGTCATTTTCAAGTAAAGACTTTTGTGATGTACTAGAAAAAAGTATTCCTTCCACGCCTTCAGTTAAAGAAATAATTACACCAACTCCAAAAAAACAATACTCTGATTCCTCACAATTAGACTGGCAACAACTACAGTCTGCGGTTATTGCCTGTCAGCAATGTGATTTGCATGGAGTAAGAACGCAAACGGTTTTTGGTGAAGGTGATGTTAATGCAACATGGATGATTATCGGTGATGCGCCAAAGGAAGAAGATGATATTCAAGGGCGCGCTTTTACTGATAGGTCGGGAATGTTGCTGAGTAATATGCTGACGGCAATAGGTTTGGAGCGTTCTGCGGTTTATTTGACTAATACGCTTAAATGTCGCCCCTCCAATAATCGAGACCCCAAAAAAGAAGAATCAGCCGCCTGTTATAACTATTTGAAACGACAAATTGATTTAGTGAAACCATCTCTCATCCTTATTGTGGGGAGAATAGCGGCTCAGCACCTTTTGGAAACGACAGAACCATTGGCACGACTTAGAGGGCGAAAACATCATGTATCAGGCTTAGACATACCTGTAGTCGTAACATATCACCCCGCTTACTTATTGCGTCAACCGCGAGATAAGTACAAATCTTGGGAAGATTTAAAATTGGCACGTTCTTTGTTAGATAAAAGTGAATGAAACAAGGTTTAAAATACTTTCGCAAAATGACGTTGTCAGATATCGATAATGTGATGCTTCTTGAGCTTATTGCTTATCCTTTTCCTTGGTCGCGAAAACTCTTTGAAGACAGTCTAACTAAGTCCAGTTACAGTTGCTGGGTTTTTGAGTATGATAATGTTTTTAGTGGTTATTTAATTAGTTCTTCCGCTGCTGGAGAGGCGCATATTTTAAATTTATGTGTTCACCCCAACTTGCAAGGTCAAGGCTGGGGGCGAAAGCTTTTGGCTGAAGCTGAGTGGATTGCGATACAGCACAGAGCAGATACCTGTTTTTTAGAGGTTCGTGTGTCTAATATTGCCGCGTTACATTTATATGAATCGAGCGGTTATAACGAGATAGGGCGTAGGAAGAAGTATTATCCTGCCAAAAATGGTCGTGAGGATGCGGTCGTGATGGCAAAATCCTTGGAGCAACTATCATCATCAGATGAGAATTTGTTTTCAATTTAATCAGCTTACTAGAAATATAGGCTTGATTATTATCAGTATCTCAGCTACCAAGAAATGATGCTTCATGTTATTATTCTTAGGCTCAATATAAGTTGAATTTTTCATGCTGCATATAGACTGTTGGTTCGGCTGCTTCGCTTGTTTTACATAGGATATTTTTAATAATGGGTTTGCTACTAAAAGGGAATTTATCTCGTAAGGTTGCTCGATGAAGGGTGTTGTGCGCATTCCATTTTCTGAACATGGAATCACCGAGAGGCAAATATGTAAAAAAGCACGCACTATTTTGAAGGCGTTAACTAATGCAGGCTATGAAGCTTATTTGGTAGGCGGTGCTGTTCGTGATTTGTTGCTCAACAAACAGCCTAAAGATTTTGACATCGCCACTAATGCCCATCCAGAACAAATTAAAGAAGTATTACCCTCCACTCGTATAATCGGACGTCGTTTTCGTCTTGCACATGTTCATTTTGGTCGTGACTACCTTGAAGTTGCTACTTTTCGTGCGCCGCATGATGAGTCTGACAAAGGTCAGGTAAGCAATGATGGGCGTATCATCCATGATAATGTTTATGGAACAGTTGCCGAAGATGCGGTGAGGCGTGACTTTACCATTAATGCCTTATTCTATGATTTGGAGTCAGGTGATGTGCTTGATTTTGTCGATGGAATGGGAGATGTAAAGAAAAAGCAGCTGCGCCTAATTGGTGACCCTGAAACACGTTATCGAGAAGACCCTGTCAGAATGCTGCGCGGTATTCGCTTTATGGCTAAGCTGGATTTTACCTTAGAGGCAGAAACAGAAGCTCCCATTTGTGAAGTATCTGAACTTTTATCACAGATAGCACCTGCGCGTTTATTTGATGAAACCTTAAAGTTATTTCATGGTGGTAAAGCGGTGGTAACGCTTGCTCTATTGCGAAAACATGCCTTGTTTTCTTGTTTGTTTCCGCTAGCAGAGCAAAGCTTTGAAGATGATGAGACAGGCATGTTTGCAAATTTAGTGGTGGCTGCTTTGCGAAATACCGATAAGCGTATTCGCTCGGGGAAACCTGTGACTCCCGCTTTTTTGTTTGCAGTGATGTTGTGGCATCAAGTGCAAGAGGGCTCCAAGGTTTATCGTGACAGTGGAAACCCTGAGTTGCAGTCGGTCCACTTGGCTGCATCTGATGCGTTTGGATCTCAAGTTAAAAGCATTGCGGTACCGCGTCGTTTTAGTAATGTTACTCGCGAAATCTGGATAATGCAGGGACGCTTTCAATTTAAGGCTTGCCGACGCTCACTTAATTTTATTAATAATAAGCGTTTTCGTGCTGCTTATGACTTTATGTGTTTGAGAGCCGCATCAGGTGAGCAATTAGAGGATGATTGCGAATGGTGGACTCTTATCCAAGAGGTCGATGCCGATGAGCAACTTGCAATGTGTAACAGTGCGAAAGGTTCTCCTCGTCGCAGTCGGTCGGGTCGGCGTAGACGACATTAATATAAAAATAATACGATAATGTCTATTTGTTATGTCGGGCTGGGTAGTAACTTAGGTGACTCTGTTGCCTACTTGGATAGTGCTATTGAGTCGTTACAGGCTCATCAAAATATAAAAAATATTACGGTGTCCCGTTTTTATTGTAGCAAGCCTCATGGTCCTCAAAATCAGCCCGACTATATTAATGCTGTTGCCCAGTTTGAAACTATTATAGAGCCGCATGCTTTGTTGGTGACTTTGCAAAAAATTGAAAATAATAATAATCGTCAGCGTGATGGTGAGCGTTGGGGGGCGCGAACTCTAGATATTGATTTACTTTTGTATGGCAATATTATTATTGATACGGAAACTTTAACCGTTCCTCACCCTTGGATGCGTGAGCGTTCATTTGTGTTGTATCCGTTGCAAGAGTTGACGCCAAATTTAATATTTCCTGATGGGGTAGCACTTGATGAGTGTGTCTTAAAGCTACCTGCTGATGATCTACAGCTAATAAGCCGAGGTAAATAATATGTCTGCAAAGATAACGGTTAAAAAACTACAAAAAATGAAGCAATCGGGTGATAAAATCACCATGCTAACCGCTTATGACGCAGGTTTTGCACGTATTTTAGATCAGCAATCTGTTGATGTTATCTTGGTTGGTGACTCTTTGGGAATGGTTGTTCAGGGGAGTGATTCGACAGTATCAGTGACGATGGATGAGATGGTTTACCATACAAAAATGGTATCACCCGTTTGCAAATATTCATTGGTTTTGGGAGATTTGCCCTTTATGAGTTACACCTCTATCGTTGATGCTATTAAAAATTCAGCTCGCTTAATGCAGGAGGGAGGAGCGCATATGGTGAAGCTGGAAGGGGGAGAGTCGCAAATAGAAAATGTTTCCCAGTTGTCTCGGCATGGCGTTCCTGTTTGTGCGCATCTGGGGTTGCAACCGCAGTCTGTGCATAAACTGGGAGGGTATTTTGTACAGGGTAGAGATCAAAAAGTAGCAGATAAAATGTTGAATGATGCGCTTTTCTTGCAAGATGCAGGGGCTGATATGGTGTTGCTGGAATGTGTTCCTGTTACTTTGGCAGGTAAAATAACGCAAGCTCTGGAAGTGCCAACGATTGGTATTGGGGCAGGGCGTGTTTGTGATGGTCAAGTGTTGGTGTTGCAGGATATGCTGGGTATTTCAGATAAGGCTCCCAGTTTTTCTCAAGATTTTTTAATGGGGCAGTCTAAAGGTATTTCAGGCGCGGTAGCAGCCTATGTGGAGAGTGTAAAATCACAATCCTTCCCGTCTGATGAGCAGTGTTTTATTTGATGATTAATGTTTCTAAAATCTCTCAAATGCGGGGAGAAGTAAAACGGTGGAAGCTTGAGGGGAATACGGTAGCTTTTGTAGCGACGATGGGAAACTTGCATGCTGGACACATTGCTTTGGTAGTTAGAGCACAAGAGCTGGCAGATAAGGTTGTAGTTTCAATATTTGTGAACCCGATACAGTTTGATAAAGAGCAGGATTTGCAAGCATATCCACGTACACTTGATGATGATAGAAGTAAGCTATCAGATGTTGGATGTGACTTGGTATTTACCCCGTCAGTGGAGGAGTTTTATCCAGAGGGGGATGAAATTACACGTGTCGAAGTTCCCATCATAAGTGAATTACTTGAGGGGGCGTCACGTCCAGGACACTTTTCTGGTGTGTCAACCGTTGTGAATAAGCTTTTTAATATAATATCGCCTGATGTTGCTATTTTTGGCGAAAAAGACTTTCAGCAGTTAATGCTTATTCGTAAAATGGTAGTAGATCTTAATATGCCTATTGAGGTTATTGGGCTGCCAACAGTGAGAGAGTCTGATGGTTTGGCGATGAGTTCGCGTAATGGGTATTTAACGATAGAAGAGCGTCAGCAAGCTCCAGTATTTTATAATGAGTTGCGGGAGTTGGCTAAAACCTTGAGGGAAGGAGTTAATGACTTTCAGATTCTTCAGCAGTCGGCAATAATAAAGCTGGATGCTGTGGGGTTTAAATCTGACTATATTGAGGTTCGTAGAGTTAAGGATTTAAAAGTTGCAGAAAAAGAGGATAGAGAATTAGTCGTTTTAGGGTCTGCATGGCTGGGGAAGGCGCGGTTAATTGATAATGTTGTAATTTCTATTTGAGCTTGTTGTGTGACTTGTACTGGAATTATTTTATTTGAGTGTTTTTTAAATTTTAAAGGGCTGGGTGATTTGATCAATTACTCAGCCCTTTTTTGTAACGCTATTCCTATTTAGCCACCAGTTGCACTATTAATGTTTACGTCAGCAGTAGCAAAGCGGTGTAGTACATTAAGTTGCAATACTAAATTTAGGGCTTTGCTTCTGAAGCTAGCTAGTTCGGTTGGAGTTAAGGACATGCTGTTTGGCAATTTAACTGTCATTGGGTTTGCAGCAATGCCATTTTTACGGAATTCATAATGGCAATGAGGACCTGTTGCTAGACCTGAGGAACCAACATAGCCTATTACATCTCCCTGATATACTTTGGAGCCTTTTTTGAGACCTTTTTTATATCGATTCATGTGTCCGTAACGTGTTGAGTAGCCTTCGCGATGAGTAATGGTTACTAAGCGTCCGTATCCACTCTTTATTCCAATGAAATCAATTGTGCCATTGCCAGTTGCAATAATGGGAGTGCCTCGGCGTGCAGCGAAATCAGTCCCTTTGTGGGCTCTCATTTTATGTAATACGGGGTGGAATCGCCCTGGGTTGAAGTTAGATGATATGCGTGCACCTGCAACAGGAGTGCGAATAAATGCTCGCTTCATTTCTCTGCCTGTAGGAGTAAAGAAATCTGACTTTCCATCTTTGCGGGTAAATCTTACGGTGCGAAATTGTTTGCCTTTATTGATAAACTCTGCGGCTAATAAGTTTTGACTACCAACCTTGTCGCCATCATGAAAGACTTCTTCATAAACGATAGTGACTCTATCTCCAACACGAATGTCATGTGCAAAGTCTATATCCCAGTCAAAGACTTTAATAATTTGTCGTATGGTGCTACCAGGTACTCCCGCCTTTTTGCCATCATAATATAAGCCATTTCTTATGATAAAGGATGATCTTGCTTGTCGAATTTCAAAAATTTTATCAACCCACTTGCCTTCCCATAAGCCTTCAAAACCATCATTACTCGGTTTAACGATATAAGCCTTGTCATAAGATGAGGCTAGTATGAGCTTATCAAGTTTACCTGCAGTAGATTTGGCTCTAACAATATTGTTTCGTTTTAAACTAGAAAGTACAGACTTGATATTTGAATTACGAAGGAGTGTGTCGGCAGAGCTTCCCAAGCCAACTTTATGCAAAATATTAATGGGAGTGTCATAAGGTTTAACGGTATGAGAAAGCCATTTGCTATTTGTATTGATTACTTGATGCCCTATATATGTTTCAATTGCACGCTGGGGCAAGGCTAGAGTTTGAAAGTCGGGATCAAGAGGAAAAGCTAGATCAATAGTATTTGCTTGAGCAGTTTTAATAGAGTTAGGCGTGAGTTGTTTTTCTGGTGAGGGGCTTATTGATATTGAAAAATGTGCGGGTATACTAAAATCTACTGAAGATTTTGATGATTGGAAAGGGATATTGCCTAAAGTAGCAAAGCACATCGAAAGAGCCACGCCTCTTGTAATCCAAGAAGGAGTTTTGCTAGCAAATGTTGTTTGCTTTAGGTGAGCGGTAGTTTTAGTTCTAGAATTATTTGCATTACTGTAAGGTGCTACAGTGTCCAGCTTGTTATAAGGCTGGATGTCAAATTGCTCTATTACGTCATTCCAGCTTTTTTCCTTTGTATCTACCGACGTTTTATCCGTTCGTAAATTCAAGCCAGCGGCTCCATATATTTTATATTAGGTAAATTATCATACTTCTATGTAGTATGTGCAAGTAATAATTTGATAACACTTTTATCACGAGATTGAGTGTTTTTGCAAGGCGTACAAGTGATAAAGCGTATAATTAGGCGGATAAAGATCAAAAAAGTTCATTGTTACTTGTTTGCTCGCTTAAAACTGATTTTTGGTTGTGATACTTGATCTAGTCCGTTTGTAGACGCTTAGGCTGCTTCTTCAATAGTTTGTTTGGTCGGTATAGCAGTAGGTTTCAAGCAAGACTGGCTACTAATAGCGTCACAATCCGATGGTTTTGGGTGGCGAGAAATATAATTTTCACTAGTTGCAAATAAAGCATTGACGGGGGG
>DQSN01000172.1 GCA_015663245.1 Leucothrix mucor | reverse complement strand
TGCTATCACAGAGTCAGTATTTATAATAAGGAAAGCTTTATTAATTCATAGATCAGTGAATTGAGCCCGAAATTTTCAATAGCTATATTGCTAAGTAGTTGTAATAGAATGATTATTAAAACCACTGGCGGGTATATTGTTGAATTTTTTGAATCTTGATGTTGCTAGGCTTTGGGGTTAATAGAGATATTCATAAGATAACTTAAATTAGGCTAGGGCTGTTCATGCGTGTTAATAATTCACTAATAAAAGCGAGTATTTTTATTATCGCTCTCCTATCTGCGGCGGCACATGCGGAGGGAGATAAAGCATCCAGTTCGGTCATTCCCAGTGAAGATATTCAAGAGGGAGAAGTCATTCATGTCATTAAGCTCGATGATATATTAAATGGCAAGTACTCAAAGAAGCAAGAGTCTAGTAAAGAAGCAGCCCCAGCCCCTGAGCCAACAACGAATGATAAAAAGAATACATTAGTTGATAGTAAAAAAAAGCCGAGTATAGAAAAACCAGTAGCTACTAATGATTCGATTGATTTAACAGCGGCATTTAATGCCGTTATGGGGGGGGCGGATGCTCCTGAGAATCAATCTCTAGCACATCAAAACCAAGCCCCTAAGAAACCAGTAGAAAAGACTGCCGTTGCCACTAGTTCAAATGGAACTGGTTGGTTATACCTAGGGAAGTTAAGTAAAGGGCAATGGGATCAAACAAATAATCAAGTGCTAGGGCTTAAAGCAGTATTGCCCAAAGTAGGAAAACAGTATTCTATTCGCGTGTTCAGCAATATCCGCAAAGGCTACCCATCGAAAAAAGGTATGCCTCCTATCGTTAAAGTATTAGCCCAAGGTAGTAAAATAAAATTATTGGCTGTGCATAATTCAGGAAAATCAGGACATTATTGGGCTAAAGTGCAGTGGTGATGAGAGGCTAAAGGTATTCTAAGAGAATTTCTACTGTATACCTTTTATCAATAATTATAATTATGTACGAAACAAGAAAGTTGAAGTGGCAAGCATTTTCCCTCCAAAGCGTACTTGTACGAACTATTAAAAATAGCCTAAGTCAAATTGTTACTAAAATGCGCACGAGGATACAAAGCTTTTGAATATAATGCTTTAGAGTTCAAGAGAAAATATTGAAAAAAGAAAATTTATGGTAATTATGCCTGTTACCCAGTCAATAGCTTTTAGTTATGTGTGTGTACGTTGACAAGGTAATTAAAGGTTTGAATATGCGCTCCAAGCAGGAGTCGAACCTGCGACCTGCCCCTTAGGAGGGGGCCACTCTATCCAGCTGAGCTATTGGAGCATATTTTGAAGGATGGATTGTACCGAATATTAATTTGAATTGCTTTCTAATTTTCAGCCTTAATAATGCGTAGATAGTGGGTTTACTTCCTTGACGTGCCCAAGGGTTCCGCGTTGCTAAAAGCAAGTATTTTTCTCTGCCTTTGTAGACCATTGCTTTTTCTGAGCTCTATCCCAATAATTTTTTCAATCGATATATTTCATCCAATGCCTGTCGTGGTGTCAACTCATCAGGGTCTATGCCTTGTATAGCTTTTTTCAGTTGCTCTGCTTCTTCATCGGCCTCGCTTGGAAATGAGAGAGCGAGTGGTAGGGTTTGACCTTCTGATGGGCTATTACGTGAGTCTGCTTCCAGAGAGTGTAGTTTTTTACGTGCTTGAGCGATAACGTCTTTGGGTACGCCTGCGAGTTGTGCTACTTGTAGGCCGTAACTTTGGTTGGCTGAACCATCTTTTACGCTGTGCAAAAAGACAATTTTATCGCCATGTTCGATGGCATCAATGTGTACATTTGCAATACTAGATATTTTTTCAGGTAGGCTGGTAAGCTCAAAGTAGTGAGTTGCAAAGAGGGTAAAGGCTTTTTTCTCATTGGCGAGGTATTCTGCAAATGCCCATGCGAGTGATAGACCATCAAAGGTGCTGGTTCCGCGTCCAATTTCATCCATTAAGACCAGCGAGTGTTTGGTAGAATTATTGAGTATATTAGCCGCTTCGGTCATTTCCACCATGAAGGTAGAGCGTCCTGTACTGAGATCATCATGTGCGCCAATGCGGGTGAAGATACGATCAATAGGACCGATAATGGCTGTTTTCGCAGGAACGTAACAACCAATATAAGCCATTAAGGTAATAAGGGCGATTTGACGCATATAGGTGGATTTACCACCCATATTTGGTCCTGTAATCATTAGCATGCGCCGTTGGCTATCCATGATTAAATCATTAGGTACAAAAGGGTCATCCAGCGTTTGCTCGACGACGGGGTGGCGACTTTCGGTGATATGAATCCCTGCTTTGCTACTAAAGCTAGGACAGTTATAGTTGAGCGTTACCGCACGTTCCGCAAAGTTGCTCAGTACATCGACCTCGGAGAGTGCCTGAGCAGTTTCACGCAGTGGAAAAATATGCGTAGCAATCTGCTGTAATAGTTTTTCGTAAAGTGCTTTTTCACGTGCTAATGAGCGTTCGCGTGCGGATAGTACTTTGTCTTCAAACTCTTTTAACTCAGGAAGAATAAAGCGTTCAACCGACTTTAGGGTTTGCCGACGTAAATATTCAGCAGGGATTTTTTCAGATTGACTGCGTGGAATTTCAATGTAGAAACCATGCACACGGTTATAGGCAACCTTTAAGCTTTGAATACCTGTGCGCTGCTTCTCGCGAGTTTCTAAATCTAGCAAGTACTGATCGGAGTTTTTACTTAGATTGCGTAGCTCATCTAAGTTTTCATCATAGCCTTCAGCGATTACCCCACCATCACGGATAAGTACAGGTGGATTCTCAATAATAGCACTATTGAGTAATGCTAATAATGCGGTGTGTGTGTCAATTTGTTGACGCAGTTCGAGTAAGTGATCTTGAGGTATTTGATCAAGAATTTGATGGATCGACGGTACAATTTTTAGTGAATCACGTAAAGTCGATAAGTCTCGTGGACGTGCTGAGCCAATAGCAATCCGTGAGACGATTCTTTCAATGTCACCGATATGGCGTAGTTGCTCGTGAGTATTTTCATACTGGAAGCCTTGAGTAAAGCCATCAATTGCTTGATGCCGCTTGCCAATTTGTTGTTGATTTGTCAGTGGCTTATTGAGCCAGCGCCGCAATAGACGGCTCCCCATGCTGGTCGCTGTTTTGTCTAAGACGGCGATAAGCGTATTTTTATGCTCACCGTAGAGGCTTTCTTCTAGTTCAAGATTACGGCGGCTGCTTGCGTCTAAAATAATACCATCATCAGAGGATTCGACCTGCATACTGGTGATGTGGGGTAGGGCGGTACGCTGGGTTTCGTTAATATAATCAAGCAATGCTCCTGCTGCAATAACAGCAAGAGGTAAATCTTCACAACCAAAACCCGCTAGATCGTGCGTACCAAATTGTTTGTTTAGCAGTTGTCTGGCAGTGTCCTCATCAAAGTGCCATGGTGGACGTTGTGTTGTGGATAGATTGTTTGGTAGGACAAGACCATGATCTTCTGATATTAAAATTTCAGCAGGATGCAATCGTTCGATTTCATTCAGTAAAGCTTGCTCGTCCTGTGCTTGTTGCACAACAAAACGTCCACGGCTTAAATCAATATAGGCTAGCCCAAATTGTTGATCTTGTTGGTAGATGGCTAATAATAGGTTGTCGCGGCGCTCTTCTAATAAATAATCATCGGTAACTGTGCCAGGGGTGAGTATACGTGCTACTTTTCGTTCGACGGGGCCTTTGGAGGTAGCAGGGTCGCCTACTTGCTCGCATATTGCTATTGATATGCCATGCTTTAATAAGCGTGATAAGTACTGTTCGGCAGCATGATAAGGTACACCAGCCATAGGAATTGGCTCGCCATTAGCTTTGCCTCTTGCGGTGAGCGTTATACCTAATATTTCCGAGGCTTTTTTAGCATCATCAAAAAATAATTCGTAGAAATCACCCATGCGGTAAAACATAAGTAAGTCAGGGTGCTCTGCCTTGATGCCAAGGTATTGCTGCATCATGGGGGTATGTTGTGGTTTGCTTTTAGAAGATGATTTTGCCATGGCTGAAATGTAGCAGAAAATACAGAGTGTGCCTTATATTAATTATAAAATGATGTGAGTATGATATGTTTTTGCTCATTTTTTTTGTAAATCATTAATAGGAGTTATTGAAGATTTTTTTAATTAATAATATATATATATTCTATGCTGATTAGGGAACTTTTCTTGCTTATCAATGGTATGATTTATAGGTAACTAAATAAATCAACAGAAATGGGTCATCATGCATAAAGAAGATAAAGAGTTGTGCGAATTGGTAAAAGGCGTTGTTGCGTGTTTGAGCAGTGAAGAAATGCATTTAACAACAGCAGAGTCATGTACAGGTGGCTGGGTTGCTAAAGTGTTGACGGACGTGCCTGGTAGTTCAATCTATTTTGATCGTGGTTTTGTCACGTACAGCAATCAATCAAAACACGATATGTTAGGTGTTTCTGATGAAACCTTGCTATTACACGGCGCGGTGAGTGAAGCGATTGTTAAAGAAATGGCAGAAGGTGCATTACAAAACTCGGAGGCGAGCATGTCTTTAGCGGTGAGTGGTATCGCAGGACCAACAGGTGGTTCAGAAGATAAGCCGATAGGTACAGTATGTTTTGCTTGGATGATTCGCGGTGATGTAGCAGTCGGAGAGACAGTGCATTATGATGGCGACCGTGACTCTATTCGTCGCCAAGCTGTTATTCATGCTTTAGAAGGCGTGGTTAAACAACTCAAAAGGTAAATCTCATTTGTTAATCAATAGCAGCCTTGTGTAACTGTTGATTGCTAAAGAGCGTTCTATCTTATAATTATCCCATCTAATGCAATATTAGATGGGATAAAAATGAGTGCTATCTTATCCTAATCAATTCTTGTGTTAGGATGATCCCAAAATCATTTTTACAAATTTCTCATATCAATTACAGGTATCATCTACGTGGACGAAAATAGAAAAAAAGCACTAGCCGCAGCTTTAGGGCAAATTGAACGTCAATTTGGTAAAGGCGCTGTTATGCGGATGGGTGATGCCGCAGCGAAAGATATAGAGGTTATTTCAACAGGTTCACTTAATTTAGATATTGCGCTTGGCATAGGTGGCTTGCCTAGAGGTCGTGTGATTGAAATTTATGGTCCTGAGTCTTCAGGTAAAACCACCATGACATTACATGCCATAGCTGAATGTCAAAAAGCAGGTGGTACGGCAGCATTTATTGATGCTGAGCATGCTTTAGATCCTGGTTATGCAGAAAAACTAGGTGTTAATATTGATGACCTATTAGTTTCTCAGCCAGATACAGGTGAGCAAGCTTTAGAAATTACCGATATGTTAGTGCGCTCTGGTGGTGTTGATATGGTCGTTATCGACTCTGTTGCCGCTTTAACGCCTAAAGCAGAAATTGAAGGCGATATGGGTGATTCTCATATGGGCTTGCAGGCTCGCTTAATGTCGCAAGCACTGCGTAAACT
>DQSN01000099.1 GCA_015663245.1 Leucothrix mucor | reverse complement strand
GGCGAATAGCAGGGCTATTTAACGATTTCAATAAGCTCAGATTATGAGGTTTATGGGATTTGCAGTAGCTTCTTAGTTCTCGGACAGGCTCCTAGTATGCCCCATAATACAATACAGCTATTAATTGAGTTAATGTTTTATGTCAGCTGGTTATATCGTTGGTATATGCGGAGTATTTTGTATATTACTCAACGAGGCTGTTACACCACCGTTATACTGTGGTTTGTTGAGTAGCAAATACGCTTTGCCATAACCCGTCAAACTATTAGCCATTTCACGCGCTGATTCTCCCACACCTGTATAAATATCCATTCGTCCAGGACCTTTAATTGCATTGCCTCGATCTTGTGGAAACAACACTCGCCATTCATTGCCAACAGTTTGTCCAAGGCTATTTATAATGGGTACTTCTGCAAGTATTACCGAGCCAAATGGGATGTAGTTAGTATCTACAGCGACGGTATGCCCTTCAACAATGGGAACGCCAGAGGCTGTTTTGATAACATCATCATTCAAAGAAAAATAGATATAACGTGGATTAATATTGAGAATGTTATCCATCTCACTAGGGTTAGCATCCAACCATTGCTTGATTGCCTTTCGGCTTGGATTGGTATTTAGCAAGCCATTATTTTGCATGTATTTTGCAATACTAATAAACGGCTTTTCATTACTACCATCAAACTTTAAAGATTGTGTCTCTCCGTTTGGTAGCTCTATAATTCCAGAACCTTGTATTTGAATGTAAAACAAGCCCAAAGGATCATTTGTCCATGCAATTTCAAGCCCTTGGTTTGCTAATGCACCTGCAGTGATTTCTGTGCGCGACAATTGTCGCTGCTTATACATGGGCGAGCTATAAATAGGGTAACGATATACTTCGTCGGAATGTAGTTGGGCAGAAATAATGGGCGTGTAGTAGCCTGTAAATTTGCTTTTATTAGTATTGCCCCTTAGTAAATCGATCAGATAAAAACTACCCTCCATTGCATCTGGAGTAAAATCTGCATCCCAGTCTAACAAAGAGCGTACGGTCTGTTGTAATTCTCGATTCGTTAAATTGACCCCACTAGTAGCAACAGATAGATCTAAATTATTACGCTGTAGATAGTCACTTGCATGCTGTAACCCTAAGCGTACTTTTTGTGATTGGATACGTGCAGGTGCGTTCTGAGGTCTATTGTTATAGTTGTTGAGGTAATCGGTATAAGCATCTAGCATGCTCAGTTGAGTTTCTCCTGACCACATCGAAGTGCCACTAGCTATATTTTCATAACCATATCGATCGAAGCTATCTGAATGATCGGCATGTCCTGGGAATAAACTCAAACACACACCACAGAGCAATAGCTTTGCTACACGTTGATCTAACATTTTGACACTCTCTTATTGTTAGTTATTATAGTCTTTATAAAACAACATACTCTTGAAGGGGAGAATATGTAGGAATAATTATTTGAATTATGAGGATTTATTATTCTTACAAACAATTATCTATTATTTTGTTTTTTTATCCAAGTACAATGCTTGATTTTCCGACAGGCTGATTTTGAAATCTTACGTGCAAATATCTTACCTTATTTTTTCACGCATAAAAAAGGCCCACTAAAATAGTGAGCCTTTTCAATCTAATCGCGCTAATTTATTATTAGCCTTTACCGATAAATTATTTTGCTGCTGGTGTAGCTGCTTCTTGTGCTTCGATACGCTTTAGCATTTCTTGAGCTTGCTTGATTTGAGCCATTAATACTGACTTCATCTGTGCTGTACTCATCGTTGCACCTGGCATTGGAGCATAACCGCCTGTGCGAGGAGCATATCCACCTGCACGTGGAGCTGCTGGGATTGCACCATTACTGTTGAAGCTTTGTCCAGAAGCATTATTTGAGTTTGCTCCTGTTGCATTAGCTGTACCATTACCCGCAGCATTGCCTGTACCATTTCCAGCACCTTGAGCATCGCCAGCAGCCTTCATGTCACCATTGCCTTGCATTTTAGTGTCCATGTTGGTTTTACCGCTACCTTTAAAGTTGATGCTGAAATCTACTTCACCATCTGCATCACCTTTGCCAGTACCCCAACCTTGACCATTAGCAGCGCCATTACCTTTTGTAGCAGCATTACCCTGAGCATTTCCAGCAGTATTTCCTGTTGCGTTACCTGCACCGTTTCCATTATTCCAGCCGTCGAACCAATTTGCAGAAGCGGTTCCAGAAAGTGCGATTAATGCAGCGAAAGTGATCGTTTGAATTTTCATAATATTGTTACCTAGCGTTAAATATGTCTGTTGTTTTTTAATGAAATATATCGTTTTATTCAATATGGTAATATTCTAATATACTTTATTACAAATATGCAAGGTTTTTCCTGATATGCGGCTAAGCCATTGTATTTTTTATACAACATGTTTTAACAGTGGTGGTTTTTTATCCTTAATTATTCAAAAACCGCACTGAAAGCTGATAAAACGCTTCAAACTGCTCAATATGGGGAAGGTGACCAGAGTTTAAAATAGTGTGAATTTTTGACTGAGTAAAAACTGATTTAATCAAAGAGTAATCTTTATCTGTAATATAATGTGAGTGCTCTCCTCGAATAAAAAGGGTGCTTTTAGGAAAAACTAAAGTTGATAAGGGAAAAGCCGCTATCTTCAAATAGCCTCTGGCAATTTCTTCAAGATTGCAGCGCCAGCGGTAACCACCTGTTTCACAGCGTTGTAAATTTTTTGACAAAAAAATACGTTCAACATCATCTTCTATAAGTTGTGCAAAGTATTGATCAACTTCTTTGCGGGATTTAAGCTCAGCCAACGGGAGTCTCATCATCGCACTAAACACCTTTTGATGCCAAAGTGGGTATGCTTTAGGTGCAATATCAACAATAATTAATTTAGCAACTAGTTCAGGTGAGTGTAAAGCTAGCCACATTGCAACTTTGCCTCCCATCGAATGCCCGAGCAAATCAATTTCAGATAGTTTTTCATGCTCCAAAATGGCAGCAATATCTGTCGCCATTTCTTTGTAGCTCATGCCTTTTATATGAGGGGAGTTTCCATGATTGCGTAGATCGATGGTTATCACCGTGCGAGATTGAACGAAGCGTTTAGCTTGACTACGCCAATTATCCATAGAGCCAAGTAAACCGTGTAGAATAATCAACGGTGGAGGGCTAGACAATTTTTTAGTGTCGGTAGAATATATTTTATAGTGAAGTAGTGTTTGCATCTTTTACGGAAAACCTTAAATCAACTAGAAAAAGTTTCACCGAGAGTAAATGATTCCTTCAATATACTAGACCTTTCATCCGCAGTGAGGTTAGCAACATCATAATAGATGCGGTGTGTTACATCATTAATCCCACAAAAAGATAAAGTACCATCTGTAACAGGACGGTGTATTAGCTGCACAGCATCTGTATCAATAAAGTATTGCTTGGAACCACCCGCGGTAATAATAACCAGTGCTTTTTTATGCTGTAATAAACCTTTGACGCCTTCATCTGAATATTCAAATGCCAAACCATTCGTTAGCACTAAGTCGAACCAACCTTTTAACATAGCTGGGCGATCAAACCACCATAAAGGATAGATGAATATCAAACCTTCTGCCCACAATAAATCATCTTGCTCTTTGCTTATGCGCTCAGGTATATCACCCTTCTGTAAATTAGCAAGATCTTCTGCGTGCAAAACAGGATCAAAATTATCCTTGTACAAGTCTTTTACACGCACAGCATGACCTGACTTCTTTAAGCCCTCGGTAATGCTGTCTAATATTGCATGGTTAAAGCTTGTCGGATTAGGGTGAGTATAGACGATGAGAGCATTCATAAATTAGATCAATCAAGTGGTAAATATAGAGTCAAATTTTTTAATGGCGACTATATAGGAAAAAATAAGATTGGGGTTATCGATTTTTTTATATCATTTACATTCAATTCCTTGCTCAAAACCGCTGTGATTGTTACATTACGCGCAACACTATAGCGCGTACTATTAAAGTGTTGTGCAAACTATCTGCAGACTTTAACTTTTCCTGCTTATTGCACCGCCAATTTAGAATATATTCTCAGTTTGTATATGGCTGTACTAAATATTGAGATGTAATCAGTAGCCCACACACACACCAAAAAAATTTAAGATTCTATCTCTTAAAGAAATTGTAACGCACTAAAAATATATTAAAGACACTGCTCAGTCATTACTGTACTAGAATTAACTGACGGTTTTCAAGAAACGGATTACTCCTTTATGTTTAAGTTTATTTCTGGCTGGTTTTCAAATGATATTTCGATTGATTTAGGAACAGCAAACACTCTCATCTATATGCGTGGTAAAGGCATTGTTCTAGATGAGCCTTCTGTTGTTTCAATTCGCCAAGATCGTGGACCAGGCGGTCCTAAAAAAATTGAAGCTGTCGGTATTGAAGCTAAAAAAATGCTAGGTCGTACACCAGAAAATATTACTGCTATCCGCCCGATGAAGGATGGTGTAATTGCTGACTTCACTTATACCGAAAAAATGCTACAGCATTTTATCCATAAAGTTGATAGCGGTAGGATTCTACGCCCACGTCCTCGTGTGGTTATTTGCGTTCCTTGTGGTGCAACTCAAGTTGAACGACGTGCCATCAAAGACTCCGCAATGGGCGCAGGTGCACGTAAAGTATTCTTGGTCGAAGAGCCTATGGCCGCCGCAATTGGTGCGGGTATTCCTATCGATGAAGCTATCGGTTCTATGGTGCTAGACATCGGTGGTGGTACTTCTGAAGTTGCTGTTATGTCATTACGCGGCATTGTTTACTCAGCATCTGTGCGTATTGGTGGTGACCGCTTAGACGAAGCCATAATCAGTTATGTACGTCGTAACTATGGCATGCTGATTGGTGATGCGACTGCGGAACAAATCAAATGTGAAATTGGTTCTGCTTACCCTGGTAAAGAATTACAAGAAATTGAAGTTAAAGGTCGCAACTTATCAGAGGGTGTGCCACGTAGTTTCACACTAACCAGCAATGAAATACTGGAAGCCTTGCAAGAGCCTCTCTTTGGTATTGTTAGCGCCGTTAAAACTGCACTAGAACAAACTCCGCCAGAGCTAGGAGCTGATGTTGCTGATCGTGGCATTGTACTAACAGGCGGCGGCGCATTATTACGTGATCTAGATCGCTTATTAATGGAAGAAACAGGCATCCCTGTTTTAGTTGCTGATGATCCATTAACCTGCGTAGCTCGCGGTGGTGGTAAAATTCTTGAAATGTTAGACGATGATGGCTTTGATTTTTGGTCTTCTGATTAGTTAATAAAGTCCAGTCCGAATACTATTGATAAAGTAATCTAAAGCCATAGCTTAAATAAAACACATAGGGTGTATGTTGAGAAAGAAGGTTCACCATATCGTTGGTGTGCCTCCTAAATAAGCTGATCAAGAACTAAAGTCGGATGCCCCTGAGTTTTTATTCTTAGCTTAATAAGCCTGAAAATCAGGGTATGGTGTTTAACCAACTTTTACAGAACATCTGTACTTCAATTAGACTTGCAAAGTAACCCACCTTATTAAAAATAATCCTAACAATACCTAATTAGTAACGCCTGTTTATGAACGATATAATTGATAATAATTCTCAGGGTTCTTTGCTGTTCAAATTTATATTGCTGATAGTTAGTTCTGCAGCAGTTATGACTGTTGATTATCGCGGTACTGCATTGCTACAGCCTGTACGCACCGCTCTCACCATGCTTGTTTACCCCTTGCAGTATGCCATTGACATTCCTTTTAGCACTTCTAGCTATTTAACAGATTACTTCTCTGATCATAAAAAAATGGCTGCTGAAAATAGACAGCTACGCACTACTCTTAATATTTATGCCGCACGGAATCAAAAATATCACGCCATCGCAAGTGAAAACAGACGATTACGTGATCAGCTCAATGCGATCACCAGCGTCGAAGAACACTTTGTTTTAGCAGAAATATTGTCAGTTTCTGGTAATACTTTTCGCCGTAAAGTAACTATTGGCCGTGGTGCAAATGAGAATATTTATTCAGGACAAGTCGTCGTTGCAGGGAAAAATATTTACGGACAAATAGACAGTATCGCGCCTAACTCTGCTGAAATCATGCAAATCACCGATACAGATCATGCCATTCATGTACGTAATGAGCGTACCAACTCAGGTGCATTAGCTGTTGGTACAGGCAAAACGAATTTACTTGAGCTAAAAAATATAGAGGCAAATGTAGACATCAAAGAGGGTGATATTTACGTTAGTTCGGGATTAGGGCGGCTTTATCCAGCAAACTACCCTGTTGCAGTTGTAAGCAGTATTGCCTATAACTCAGGTGACTCTTTTATGAAAGTTATGGCGCGCACCTTGACGGACTTTACCGTCACACGTGAAGTCCTCGCTATTTGGCAAGCAAAGAAAGCAGCTACAACGAAAGATATTGAACCAAAAAGCCAGTTAAAGAAGAACAAAGAGAAAGAGAAAGAAAAGAAAAAACAGAAAGTCATTAATAAAAAAGTGACTCCAAAGAAAACTCAGTAATTAAATTTTATGTATATTACCCAAAAAATAGACTTTCTCCTCTCAACCCACTTGCCTAAAAGCAGTGAGGTGTACTCATGAATGGAGCTTCCTTACGTTTTCCTGGAGCAATGCTAGCTTCTATTGCGGTTGCTTTTTTGCTTTTATTACTCCCCTTATCCGATAACCTTTTATTATGGCGTCCTGAATGGGTGGCGATTACTTTTATCTACTGGTGCATCACGTTACCTAATAAAGTAAGCATTGTAATGGCATGGTTTGCGGGGCTATTTCTTGATGTGATTTTTGGCACGGTACTGGGTCAACACGCTTTCACGCTAGTCATCGTTGTCTTTATGTCATTGCGATTATTACCACGCATATCAAAAAATATATTGTGGCATCAATACATGCTTATTAGTTTAGTCTTAGGCACTTACTTGCTGATTAATCTCTGGATAATGGCTGCGACAGGAGACAACCCCGCAACATGGCGTTATTGGTTGCCACTGTTGTCTAGTCTTATTATTTGGCCAATTTATAGCTGGGTACTTAGTTGGTTCCGCGTTGATCGCGCCCGTTTTGATGAGTTTTAGTCTACATAATACTCCCCTAACTTGAACTAGCTAATAGAGTAAAAAGAAGCCAATGTTCATTTCATGTAGACAGTGATAGTACGAAACTATTGATCTTCACCCTCAGCCATTAACTCTCTTATTAAACGCCCTAGCAAGATGGCAGCTTTCTCTAAATTCTGCGGGCTTTCTTGCCCATAATTCACACGTATAAAGTTAGAATATTGCTGAGTAACTGAAAATAGCCCACCTGGCGCAATAACTATATTCTCACTCATTGCTTTATCATATAAGTCCATGCTATCAACACCTTTAGGTAAACGTATCCACAATATAAAACCACCCTGAGGATTAGTAATACGTATATCACTGGGAAAGTGTTGCGCTACCAGTTGTAAAAAATAATCTCTTTGTTGCTTATAGTGTTGACGCACCTGTCTTAAATGACGCTCAAAAGTACCTGAAGATAAATAATGCGCTGCTGCCAATGTAGTAATAGTTGAATTCGCACCGCTATTACAAAGTTTTAAATGCTGCACTTTCTCAAGCCAGCGACCAGGCACAACCCAGCCAATGCGTAACCCTGGAGATAAAGTTTTAGATAAGGAAGAGCACAGCAAAATATTGCCAACTTTGTCGTAGGACTTAATCGCTTTAGGTCGTTGATTATCGTAGCTTAGCTCAGCATTTATATCATCTTCAATAAGTGCTACACCTGCCTCTTCAAGCATCTTCGCCAATTTTATTTTACGCGCATCAGGAATGCACGACCCTAATGGATTACTGTAGTTAGTTGCCAAGACACAGGCCGTTACGGGCCACTCGCGCAGCGCTAGTGCCAATGCACTTAAACTAATGCCTGTTTCAGCATCTGTCGGAATTTCTAATGCTTTTAAACCGAGCGTCTCAATCGCCTGCAACATGCCATAGTAGTTCGGTGACTCAACCGCTACCGTATCTCCTGGCTGGGTGACAGCATTAAGACTCAGCACCAATGCTTCCTGACACCCAGATGTAATCACAATTTCATCTGGATGAACGGATACACCACCATTCAATAATCGCTGAGCAATCTTACGGCGTAGCTCCTCATTACCAGGAGGAGAGTCATAATCAGCAATATTATTAATGCCTATAATTTGATTTGCTTTAGATTGCTCACGCGCAATTTTCGCAATAATGCGGTTTAGCTGTGCGATTGCAGGCACATCAATTTTAGGTAAAGCGGCAGCTAGCTGAATCAGGCTTCTATCACTACTATTTTGCAGAATTTTTACCGCTAGTTTCCCCATATTTACTTCGACAGGACGTTGTTCAGGGGTTGTTTCTTCGGGAGCCTGTGGCAAACTGAGTTGCTGCTTTACATAAAACCCTGATTGCGGTCGAGACTCAATTAATAAGCGATCTTGGAGTAACTCATAGCCTCGAATCACTGTTGAAATACTCATACCTAGCTCATTAGCACACTGCCTAACCGATAAAATCCGTTCATCCGTCTTTAATAAACCCGATATTATTTGATCACCAATATAGCTAGCAACCTGCTCATAACGTTTTGACATACAGTTACCTTTATCTAAAACAGTACAGTTTGTTTTTATACAAACTGTACTGTATCAACTAAACACTATTGAATCTGTATTGTTATATTGCATGAAGCTAAACTGAGATACAAGTATCAAGAAGGGAATTAAGCAAATGAAAGTAGAATCCAAAGGCATGTTATTAGGGTTTATCGCGGTAGCTATTTTTAGCCTAACACTCCCTGCTACACGCTATATAGCTCCCTACTTTGATCCTATCTTTATTGGTTTAGGCAGAGCATCTGTTGCCGCAGTGATTGCCGCTATTATCTTATTTATCTATAAACAACCATTGCCGAATAGACAACAACTCAAGTTACTTGCGATAACAGCAACGGGGGTAATCATCGGTTTTCCATTACTGACATCTT
>DQSN01000137.1 GCA_015663245.1 Leucothrix mucor | reverse complement strand
GAGATACTTTTCACTCATGGACCTGGCGTACTAGACAACTGTCTGCACATGCCAACGGTAAGAATTTCTGACTCCATGTTCCGCGAGCAGACATACCGAGATGTGCTTAATGGCAATCTCTAAATAAAGTGACGTTAGAATAACCTCATAAGTTGAGCACTACCTAGTACATCTGTCAGTCCAAACTGATACCAACACTTTGGACTGGTTGTGGCTGGAAGCGTGCAAAACGCACCATTGATAACAAGCTCCACACCGTTTATGGAATCTATCAGCCTATTTAAAACATCACTACCCTCCTCTCACAAATTAGGTATACTAAGCCTCCTCTAACCCACTGATTTTAACCAATGTTTAACAAACTCCTCTTTTGCTTAGCTTTCCTTTTAAGCCCCACTCTACTATTTGCTGATGACATTGACCTATTCGTTATGAGCGGGCAATCCAATATGCAAGGCTGGCGCAGTGATGCGGCTGAATATCCTCAAAATGGCATTAGTTTCGATGCAAATATTCCTTTTTATTGGGAAGCCGTCGACTATGCTTCATCTAAGGAAAAATGGTCATCAATGGGTCCTCAAGCAGGACATTTTGCAAAAGGGCATTTTGGTCCCGAAGTTACATTCTCACGCCAAATGAAAAGATCAAAACTCACCCCTGCTATCTTCAAATATAGTTTTGGTAGTAGCAACCTAAGGGATGTTTGGAAAGCCCCAGGGGAAGGTGGCTTATACGATAAAATGACCTCACAGCTACAACATGCAATCAAACAACTAGAGTCTCAGGGTCATAAAGTAAATGTACGCGCTTTAATCTGGATTCAGGGTGAAAGTGATGCTGACACCGACAAACTAGCTAATGCCTATTATCACAACTTACGCAATATGCTAAATCACTTTCGACGCATTATAGTGAAAAACCCTAAGCTGCCCATCTTATTAGGAGTAGATGAGCAACACCCTCGCGTTAAAATGCGCCCACAGATTGTTGTGGCACAGAAAAAAATAGCGAGTGAAGATGAAAATATTATCTTTACCTCAATGATTGGCCTAGAAAAATCAGATGTTACACATCTTACTGCTAAAGGTGTGAAAGAACATGGTAAGCGTTTATTTAATAGCTATATGAAATTAACTTTTTTGCCACCGAATCTAGAAAGCTTATGGCAATAAATTAGCTCTAATACTCTAATCAACTTAATCAGAGAGCACCTATGGACTTATCAACTTGGCTTTTATTTGTGCTTGTCACTAGCATTATGGTGATTAGTCCTGGTCCTGCTATTTTACTGGCAATTACTAATAGCATTGGCTTTGGTTTACGTTCCACTGTTTATTCAACACTGGGCAATGAATTAGGTTTGCTGGTGATTTCCTCTATCGCTATCTTAGGCTTAGGTGCCGTACTACAAACATCAACTACCCTATTCCTCATTCTAAAAACAGTTGGCGCAGCTTACCTTATCTACCTTGGTATTCGACAATGGCGCTCAGGTATGCCTTTATTTTCTAGCGATAATAAACCTGCGGAGCAACAGACCAAGAGCAATCAAGCTTCCTTTATGCAAGGATTTTTAGTAGCTACCACCAATCCTAAAGCTATTTTATTCTTTACAGCCTTACTCCCTCAATTTGTTAATCTCGAAAACCCTGTGTTACCACAATTTATCATACTCATTGCTACTTTTGCTGTTCTCTCCGCCTGCGCCCTTATCGCCTACGGCTTCATTGCTCATCGTGCAAAAAAATGGCTAAGCACTAAAAAACGTGCAACATGGTTCAATCGTATTTTTGGTGGGCTATTTGTAATGCTAGGTATTGGATTATTCCAACTCAACCAGAAGAATAGCTAAGATAATCTCCATAAGTAGGTACTGAAAGTTATAAATTGACCGTTTATCTCAGCCAACGGTTAGCGTATGATGTGCCACAACTTTTAAGGAGATACATCTTATGACAGTAAAAAATGCTTTTTACGCACAGTCTGGCGGAGTTACCGCAGTTATCAATTCATCAGCTTGTGGCGTTATTCAAACTGCTCGCAAACACCCTGATAAAATTGGTACAGTTTACGCAGGTCAAAACGGTATTATCGGCGCGCTAATGGAAAATCTTATCGACACTAGCAAAGAGTCGGATGAGGATATTGCAGCACTTCGTCATACACCATCAGGAGCATTTGGCTCTTGTCGTTATAAGATGAAGTCTCTTGAAGACAACAAAGCAGAATACGATCGTTTAATCGAAGTATTCAAAGCACATAACATTGGTTATTTCTTCTATAACGGTGGCGGAGACTCGGCTGATACATGTCTTAAAGTATCTCAGCTTTCTGAAAAGACTGGCTTCCCAATTCAAGCAATCCACGTTCCTAAGACTGTTGATAACGATCTACCGATCACTGACAACTGCCCAGGTTTTGGCTCAGTTGCAAAATACATCGCTATTTCTACACGTGAAGCAAGTTTTGATGTTGCTTCGATGGCAGCAACTTCGACTAAAATCTTCGTGCTAGAAGTAATGGGTCGCCATGCAGGTTGGATCGCAGCAGCAGGCGCACTAGCAGCAGACGAAGATAATGACATTCCAGTTGTTATCCTTTTCCCTGAAGTTGAATTCAACCAAGAGAAATTCTTGGCATTAGTTGACTCAAAAGTGAAAAGCCACGGCTATTGCACTATCGTTGTTTCAGAAGGAACAGCATGGCCTGATGGACGTTTCTTAGCAGAGCAAGGCACTCGTGATGATTTCGGCCATGCACAATTAGGTGGAGCAGCTCCTGTTGTTGCTAACATCATTAAAGATGCTTTAGGCTACAAATTTCACTGGGCAGTTGCAGACTATCTACAACGTGCAGCACGCCACATCGCATCTAAATCAGATACAGAGCAAGCTTATGCACTAGGCGAAGCGGCTGTAAACATGGCACTAGAAGGCAAAAACTCAGTTATGCCTGCGATTATCCGTACTTCTAACGACCCTTACACTTGGGAAATTGGTTCTGGCGATCTAAAAGACATCGCAAATGTTGAGAAGATGATGCCTATGGAATACATCAGTGAAGATGGATTTGGTATCACAGACGCATGTCGTGAGTACTTACTACCATTGATTGAAGGCGAAGATTATCCTCCATACAAAAATGGTATGCCTGACTATGTAACTATGAAGAAAACATTAGCAGAGAAAAAATTACCAGAGTTTAAAATGAAGTAATCTTTAATTCTATTTAGTTAAAAGCTAAAAAGGCCACATGATTATTCATGTGGCCTTTTTTTGAATGAAGACTACTCATTCGATAAAAACAACTAATGCAATAATTTTCTGACAAAAGGTCATTTTAATTATACAAGCATGATAGTATCAAGCGGAGTGACCACCAATAACTAAAGGAGGAATTATAGTATCAAGTCATTACTGCCCTCAATGCTCAAGCTTTGATATAAAACGTATTCACCGAGGCTTTATTAAAAAGCAGATTTTTCGAGCACAGGCTAATTACCAATGCAGAGCATGCACAACAAAATTCACTAAAATAAAATTACTAAAAAACACCCCTATTAGAGTCTCTCTAATAAACTAGCACAAACTATTGACCTCATAACAATCTGTATTTTTACGAGGTCAACAAAAGCTACGATGATAAGTAAAAATCAATCCCGTCGCCAAATAGTATCAGCACCTTTATCTTCCAAAGAAACCCCTGCTTCTTTTAGTTCATCACGTATTTTATCTGCCTCAGCCCAGTTTTTATCTGCTTTAGCCGCTAAACGCTTTTGGATTAGTGCCTCAACAGCTTCTCCACTCAGACCTTCATCACTGGCATCGCCTTGTAGCCATGTATTAGGATCAGTTTGCAACACTCCCAATAAGCCACTTAATTTCTTTAATAAAGCACCATAAGGAGCCGCTTCGCTTGCGCCTTTCTCGTCACGTACCTTATTAGTTTCACGCGAGAGATCAAATAGTGCCGCTAAAGCCTCAGGAGTATTAAAGTCATCATGCATAGCGGCATGAAAGCGGAATTCAAAATCTGTTTTTTCAATCGCCTTCGCTTCTGGCAAACCGCGTAATGCCACATACAAACGCGCTAACGCTTTACTGGCACTATCTAATTGCTCATCACTATAATTAAGCGGACTACGGTATTGGCTGGTTAATAAGAAGTAACGCACCTCTTCACCACGGTATTTTTCGAGCACTTCACGAATCGTAAAGAAGTTGCCTAATGACTTGGACATTTTTTCTTGATCGATGCGAATAAAGCCATTGTGCATCCAGTAATTTGCAAAATGCTTCCCTGTACACGCTTCGGATTGTGCTATCTCATTCTCATGGTGCGGAAACTGTAAATCTTTACCTCCACCATGAATATCAAAGGTTGCACCAAATAACTCTGTCGACATTGCTGAACATTCGATATGCCAACCTGGACGACCATTACCCCAAGGCGAACCCCAGAAAGGCTCACCTTCTTTAGCTGGCTTCCATAACACAAAATCCAAAGGGTCATTCTTGGCATCATCAATCGCAATACGATCACCTGAACCTTTGCGCAAGTCTTCTAAATTACGCCCTGATAGCTCTCCATAACCTTCAAATTTAGCTACTGCATAATAGACATCACCATTACTACCCACATAAGCGTAGTCTTTCTCAATTAATGTCTCGATCATTTTGATAATAGCGGGAATATTCTCAGTTGCGCGCGGCTCTAAAGGTGGACGCAATAACCCTAAGCTCTCCTCATCTTCATGCATTGCATCAATAAAGCGTTGGGTTAGGTCATTAAAATCTTCACCATTTTCAATGGCACGCTGGATAATTTTATCGTCAATATCGGTAATATTACGTGCGTAGCTCACTTCATAGCCCTTGTGTAACAAATAGCGATAAATCACATCAAAAGCGACCATCACCCGCGCATGACCTATATGACAGTAGTCGTACACCGTCATGCCACACACGTACATGCTAACCTTGTTTTCTTCGATTGGTTTAAACTCTTCTTTTTGATTCGTCAGTGTGTTGTATATTTCAAGCATGATATTTGTTTCTGTCATATGTATTTGGGGGACGTATGGTAGCAGAGCAAGCATTAATCCGCTATGATATGCGGCTTGTTAAATTCAAGATCTAGCCGATAGAGCGAAAATAAAAACAAACTAGAACAACACATAAGCATCATCAATACTCAGGGGCAAACTAATGAAATTATTACCGATTAAACAATTTACTGTATTATTCCTCTCTTTTTTCATGCTATTCACTGGCTGTAATGCTCAAGAAGGTGCAACAAAAGCATCCTCTGAGAAAGAGACCAAAACAAAGACTTCAGGAGATAAAATGTCTGCTAACCCAATTATCAAAATGGAAACAAACAAAGGTAATATCACAATTGAGCTGTATGCTGATAAAGCCCCTCTATCATCAGAAAATATGGTGAAGTACGTTAAAGATGCTTTTTATGATGGATTGATCTTCCACCGTGTTATCCCAGGATTTATGATTCAAGGCGGCGGCATGAACCCTGATATGAGCGAAAAATCAAATAATGCAGCAATCAAAAATGAAGCTAATAACGGACTGAAAAATGATCGTGGCACATTAGCGATGGCTCGTACTAACGACCCTCATTCAGCAACGTCACAGTTCTTTATTAACTTAAAAGACAATGACTTCCTAAATCACTCTAGCGAATCTCCACAGGGTTGGGGTTATGCAGTATTTGGTAAAGTGATAGAAGGCATGGATATTGTAGACATTATTGCAGGTGTTAAAACGGGTAATAACGGCGGACACAGCGATGTTCCTTTAGAGCCTGTTGTTATCAATAAGATGACTATTGCTGAGTAAGACTCACTATATTCATTTGTGATCTACACCGAAAGGGTGGCATTTTGCCACCCTTTTTTATTGACTAAATTCTACAACTCACGAAATTTCAGCTCTATCTGATGATTTTGATTTTTATGAATAAACACCTTAATGGGGATAAGAACTCGCCTTTCGGGGTATACCTTTAGTTTTTTACGCCAGATAACTTCTTTATCACTCACTATAGTTAACTCCCCACGAGTCATTTTTGAAAACCGTAGCTGCAAGTTTTCCATGCCCTCATTACTATTATAAGGCAGAGCAATTCTTTGCGGGACATATAGTTTGATCAGATCATCCGAACTAGTGATATTAATTTCGCATTTTGTCAATGTTAATACTCCCTCCAAATCATCAGCAACCCACCCTCCTATCTGGCGACCTTCATTCCAACTCCAACCTGCTGTTTCAACAGGTCTTAATATATTTCCCGCAGCAAAATAAACAGGGTCTGAGCAGCGCCCAAACTGATCAACAACGGGTCCACCACTGCCAGAGTCCAACAATAAATGCCCACTACGCGCTAGTGTCGCCTCAGGCATAAAACTTCCTGAGAAAATAATGCCATCACAATCTATGGCTTGCTGTTCTCCATTATTATTTTCAATAATAACGGCACTAACTTTCTTGTCCCCTTTAATCCTTATTATTTTCGTTTGCAAATAAACAGGAACCCCCATTAAGCGTGCAAATAAAGCAGTAGGCCAACGAGCAATAACGCTACTGGATGCTTCAATGATGGCAACAGGTTTAATTTTTGCGTGACGGCAGGTTTGTATTGCTGAAAAAGAAACCAATTCTGAGCCGACAATAACGGGACGCTTAAACGGTCTACGTTTATGTAAATAAACCATCGACTGTAATGCGCCTGTATTAACAATACCAAGTGGCCGTTTTCCTGACACTAATCTAGCCGAGCGCGGTGTTTCGCGCACACCTGTAGCATAGATAACTCGCTGGGCAGTGATTTCCTCCACACCTGCATCACTACTTATCAGTAATTTACCATCAGCTTGTGCTTCAACAACAGTGGTTGATAATTGTATTTCAACACCCGCCTTTAAAGCAGTTGAGACTAGCTTTTCGGCGTACTTTAGTCCCGTTAAAACACGCTTAAACTCACGAAATCCAAAAGGAGGATGCCCACAATGACGCGGAATTCCGCCCGCTGTATCTTCTCGCTCAAGCATAACGACTCTCGCAATACCTCGTCGTTTTAATTCAGTCGCGGCTGATAATCCTGCGGGACCAGCACCGATGATGAGTACATTTATTGCATCAGTCATCATCAATATTCTCCGCCAATGGAATCTTAAAATGCCCCTGTGTTAACTCTGCCAATCGAGCAGAGCAGTAAAAACCTTGGCATCGCCCCATTGTCACACGGGTGCGCCTTTTTAAGCCCTGTAATGACTGTGCTGCCAAACAACCTGTGAGTGCATTAGCCACCTCTCTCTCGGTAACCAATTCACAATGACACACAATTTTTCCATGCTGTTTATTGCGCCAATCACGCTCCCCTCTTTCTGCCAACATTGGCATCTGAGGTGTTATAGGGCTATCACAAGGAATATGCTGTTTGCCCGTATCAGAGTAAAGTTTAAATACATATTGAGCGATACCCAGCGCGGCACTCAAACCTGTTGAGCGTATACCACCAACCGTAATCCAGTTTTTATCTGCATGAGATTCTATTTGATAGTCTTTGTATTCTGTCGCTGGGCGTATTCCTGCATAAATTGCAGTAACGGGGATATTTTTTAGCTCTGGCACTTTATCAATACCAGATGCTATTAACATACGCAGTGTTTCTTCATCGGTTGATGCATCACTACGACTATCTTGCTCTTCTGCCGTAGGACCAACCACAAGGTTTCCAAAGACAGTTCTAAAAACAACAATTCCTTTGGTGTGATCAGAAGGAACAGGAAGAATGATTCCAGTTAGTAATTCTGCCGCAACTTTATCAAAAACAACAAATTGCCCCTTGCGAGGTTTGATTTGAAACTGTGAATGACCCAATAATGCGTGATCCAACCTGTCACCATAAAGCCCTGCACTATTAATAACATGCTGACACCTTAAACTGCCACGACTTGTCTCAAGCTGCCACTCATCGCGCTCAAATTCTCCCCCTGTTACCTCGCAAGATCTGAACAGTTGTGCACCATTTTCTATAGCTTGCAATAAATAAGCATGAGGTGCAGACCAAGGGTCAATAATACTCTCCTTAGGTACTTCAATTGCTCCCAAGGCATGTGATGCTAAATTAGGTTCTTTTTTATGAAGCATACTAGCTGATATTATCTGAGCATCCACCACACCGTTGCGATGGGCTTGTTCTAATATTTTCTCAAGACCTGCAAGTTCCTCCTCATTCCAAGCCACCACAAACGCGCCTGTATTCTCCAGTGGCAAGCCCATTTTTTGATAAATTTCATGATACTCATCATAGCCACTACGGATACAAGCATGCTCTAAAGAGTTAGGTGGCGCATCAAAGGCGGTGTGTAAAATAGCACTATTCGCTTTGCTTGCGCCATCAAGAATATCTACGCCTTTCTCAACAATAGCGACTTTAGCTCCCGCTAGAGCAAAGCGCCGCGCTATAGCGCAACCTACCACTCCAGCGCCTACAATCACTACATCAAACACATCCTTCGACAAGGTATTTTTTGACTGCTTAGGTGCGTTATTTATTTTTTTCACTTTATTTTCTTTCATAGTTTGACTGAGTGGTAGTTATGATTGATCATTTGGTCAAAGTAAACAAGAAAAATTATTATGAAAGTCAAACAACGGCAAAATAAAATTATTGATATTATTCGTCATAAGAAACACGTTACCGTGGAAGACTTAGCGACAAGTTTAGATATTTCACGCGAAACTATACGCCGTGATTTAAGTGATTTGGGCAAACAAAATAAAATCCAAAAGGTACATGGTGGTGCAACTCTACCTTGTATTATTAGTGAAAGCTCTTTCCAACAACGCATGGTCAAAAATGCTAAAGGTAAGGCACGCATTGCTGATGTAGCCAGTACATTATTCCTTGCAGGTGAAACTCTCTTTATTGATACAGGCTCTACAACGCTTTATTTTGCTGAGAAATTAGCCGAGAAATCAGGCTTAACCATTATCACCAACTCTGTTGAAATCGCAAAAACAATAGCCGCCACTAATCATCATCAGACTTTCCTACTTGGCGGGGAGTTTAGTCTCAATAACCATCAAACCGTTGGCACAATGGTCACCTCACAGGTCAGATTATTTCGTGCACATCATGCCGTATTAACGATAGGTGCTTTAGACGAAAGAACAGGCGCAATGGATTTTGATATTGAGGAAGCGCAGGTTGCACACGCAATGATTGAGCAAGCACAATCACTAACACTTTTGGTAGATAGCTCTAAATTCAACCAGATAGCTTCTTTTGAAGTTTGCTCATACTCTCAAGTTAATAGAGTAGTGTGTGATAAACAGCCCCCTAAAAATTTATATGATCTTATGTTAGCGCAAGGAATAGAAGTCATTATAGCCCCCTAAATCCTCATATTTATCGAACATATGCTCAACTAACAACCAAACAGTCAAAAAAGATAACTATATAATCATTGCTATTCACATAGTTGTCATATATGAATAATATAATCAATTCAAATTGGTTTTCTGACCGACTCATTTCTCTAAAGGAGTACATATAAAATGTTGACTAAAAAAATTCTGCTAGGTGCAATCGCGCTAGCATTAACATCAGGCGTAATGGCAAAGGACACGCTTAAAATCATCACTTGGAAGGGTTATGCTCCAAAGGCTCTCGTCAGTGAGTTTGAAAAAGAAACGGGGATCGACGTACAAATTACTTACAGTAACAACGAAGAAATGGTTGCCAAACTTCGCGCTACCCGTGGCGCGGGCTTTGATCTGGCTCAGCCAAGTCAAGATAGAATCACGGCTGTACAGAAAAAACATAAAATCTATCAAGCGATTGATTTTAGTAAAATTGATACTGATCAGTTAATTATTTCGATGGTTGATGCAGTCAAGAAAAATACCGATGTTGATGGCAAAGCTTACGGCGTACCTCACGTATATGGCACAACAGGCATGATCGTAAATAAGAAAAATGCCCCTGATGCAAAAGATTGGTCTGATCTTTGGAATGCAAAATATGAAGGTAAAATTTCTTACCGTTTAAAAAGACCACTTTTGATTGCCGCCGCTTTTGGTATGGGTGAAGATCCTTTCGCACTTTATGATGATAAAAAAGCCTATAAAGCACTCATTGATAAAGTTGAGAAGAAGCTCATCGACTCTAAAAAATTAGTTAAAAATTATTGGACTAGTGGTGACACACAGATAGAAATCATCAAAAGTGGTGATGCAGATGTTATTTCTGGCTGGGATGCTAAAGGCTGGTCAGTTCATAAAACCAACCCTGATATTGATTTTATCGCGCCTAAAAGTGGTGCTTTAGGTTGGATTGATACGTTTGCTATTCCTGCAAAAGCTAAAAATATTGATGGTGCATACAAATGGATCAACTTCATTATGAAGCCAAAAAATGCCGCCATAATAACCAATGCTAGCAACTACGGCACGGCATCAAAAGATGCGGCACAATATCTTGATGCAAGTATCAAAGCTGACTTCGAGCGTTCATTTACGAAAGAAGATATTGATAACATCAAATGGCATCCTCCTGTTCCAGACGGGTTTGAAGCAATTGAAGCAAAAGCTTTAGACAGAATTAAAGCCGCTCAATAATCGCTTATGCATGGGTATTTAATGGTTGAGTAATAGAGTGTTCTCGATTCTATTTATACCCACTGCATGAGTATCTAAACATACATATCCTATTAGGGTGTGTATGTTTAGATACTTAAAAAGTAATTTTAACAAAAACAAAGGTTCATTGATGAGCAATATACTGGAAATTAAAAACCTTTCTAAATACTTTGATGATTTTGAAGCTGTTAAAAATGTTGATTTTTGCGTAGAGGAAGGTGGCTTTTTTTCTATTCTTGGCTCTTCAGGTTGTGGCAAAACGACCTTGCTGAGAATTATTGCAGGCTTTGAGAAAGAAACGGAAGGTGATGTCATTATCCGTGGACAATCCATGAAAGGTATTCCTCCCGAAAAACGCCCCGTTAATATCGTCTTTCAAAACCTTGCTCTTTTTCCAATGATGAATGTTCGAGAAAATGTTGCTTTTGGTTTGAAACGGCAAAAACTTAGCAAAGCAGAGATAGATCAACGCGTTAAAGAAATGCTAGATCGTGTTGGTCTTAATGGTTACGAGAAGAAAAAGGTAACAGAACTTTCAGGCGGTCAACGTCAACGTGTTGCTATTGCCAGATCACTGGTGATGAAACCCTCTATTTTACTGCTTGATGAACCCCTCGGCGCACTCGACAGAAAGCTGCGCGAACACATGAAAGTAGAGCTAAAATTGCTACAAAAAGAAATTGGCACTACCTTTATTTATATCACACACGACCAATCAGAAGCCTTGGTAATGAGTGATAAAATTGCGGTAATGCATCAAGGCAAGTTTGAACAAATCGACACACCCAGAAATCTCTATAAAAACCCTAAAACAGCCTTTGTAGCAGGGTTTGTTGGTGATAGTAACCGCTTTGAAATCAAGAAAAAACAAGGTGAAAAACTCACCACAACGGGTGGTTGGGTCTTAGAAAAATTAGAATTAGAATTCACTCCAGAAGCTGTCTTTATTCGCCCTGAAGCATTAATTCTCAATCCATCCGATGATCTCGATGATATTGAAACCTTTGAAGTAAATATCAAAACCATTTTATTTGATGGCTCAAATACCAAACTCTCTACTATCGTCAATAATAGCACCGATGAACTGCTTATCTCTTTACCTCAAAATGCTCAATTTGATAAATTAGAAGAAGGCGATAATTTAGCTGTTGGCGTTCATCGTGATGATCTAAAGTGTTACTAAGGAGGTCGTTATGGAACAGAAAAAACACTTCAATATAACCTTTTATCTGCTCATTGTTCCTGTGTTGCTATGGCTGGTTTTATTAATTGTACTTCCACACATCGATCTATTTATAAGTTCCTTCCAAGTAGAAAATGATGCGGGAAAAATGGTATTTTCACTGGGCAACTATCTTGCTTTTTTCCAAGAAAAAATTTATTGGATGACGTTCGTAAAAACAGCTGCTTATGCGATTGGAGTCACGATTTTAGCTTTTGTCGTTACCTTTCCCATTGCTTTTTATTTGAGTAAGGTTATCTCCAAAAAGAATGCAAGCTTTTTTATCCTATTGCTACTGATACCGCTTTGGGTTGGCGAGCTAGTCACCGTTTATGGCTGGATGGTATTACTGGGTGATCACGGTATTATTAATCACTTTTTAATGACCATTGGTATTATCGATAAACCCATCAATATGCTTTACACCAATTTCAGTATGATTATTGGTCTGCTCTATATGTCGATGTTGTTTATGGTCGTGCCAGTAATGTCTACTCTAGACAGTTTGGATGACTCTTTAATAGAAGCCGCCAGTGATTTGGGCGCATCAAAGTGGACTATTTTTAGAACCATTATCATCCCTTACTCCATGCCAGGCATTGTTTCAGGCGCGATCATTGTATTTATGCTGGTAATTGGTGACTATTTAGCACCCAATATCCTTGGTGGTAAAAGTTCACTCTGGTTTACCGAGCAAATTTACAATGAGTTTCTCTCTACCTTTAACTGGAACGAAGGCGCTGCCTTTGGTTTCTTATTGCTAATGTTATCGTCTGGCATCATCTGGCTTGCGCTTAAATTATCAGGTCAAAAACTAGAAAAGGTGGGATCATGATACGCTCATTACCCAATACACCACTTTATAAGATCGGCTACAGAATTTATGTCACCCTATTTTTTCTCTTTTTGGTGATGCCTTTAATTGCTATTTCAGTATTAGCCTTTAATGATTCCAACTATATCGCGCTACCTTGGAATGGTTTTACATTAGATTGGTTTTTCTCTGCAACGGATGAACGAGAAGGGCTTTTCGCAGACAGCAACCTTATCCAAAGCATCTATACAAGTCTAAGTACGGGGCTTATTGTTGCCGCAATGTCGACAGTTATCGGCACTATCGCAGCCCTGCTGTTTGAAGAGGAGGAGTTCAGGTTTAAAGGACTGCTGTATTTTTTAGCCTTAACACCCTTGGTTATTCCTGGTGTTATTCTCGGTATCTCGATCTTATTAAGCTCCACTTTCGCAGGTAATTATATCGAAGATACCTTTGGCGTTGATGTTGAATTGTTTCGTCCCAGCTATTGGCTCGTTATTTTTGGACAGTTCTCCTTTGGCGCAACCTATGTGATGCTACTGGTCTCTGCACGTCTGAAAAAATATGACCGAACATTAGAAGAAGCCGCCCTAAGCCTAAAAGCAACACGCTTACAGGCGATATGGTACGTCACCATTCCTTTTTTACGCCCTGCTATTATTGGTGCATTTGTGGTCGCTTTTTTACTGAGTTTCTCAAATATCAATACTACTATTTTCCTTGTAGGCTCAGACCCTACCCTACCCATTGACTTATATTCACGCATTCGCTTTAGCTCAACCCCTGTACTCAATGCCATCTCTTTCTTAAT
>DQSN01000072.1 GCA_015663245.1 Leucothrix mucor | reverse complement strand
TTAACCGCAAGTTATTATAATTCTTTATCGCTAGCCTTTGCAGAGATTTGTGGTCGCAGCCATGGCGGCGGCGTGCTTGAGCTAATGCCAAGTGAGACAGAAGATATTTTATTGCCTTACAATGCTAACAATGCAGTACTCTTGCCTTATATTGACGAAATGATTCGTGAGAAAAGAGATATATCAGAAATATTAACGATTACCAATAAGCAAATATTAAAAGAGAATTATGGTTTTTCTGCGGATGATATTAGGTTATCTAATAGTATTTGGACTAAGTTATCAGGTCGTAGATTAAATCGCGGAAGAAAATAATTTTTATAAAAAATTATAAATTTCAATAATCTAAAAATAAGAGAGCATAATGAAAAAGAACAGTAAACAAGCCGCATTAAGTCCTATCAACCACGCAGAACTTTCTCACCAAAGTTGGAAAATCTTTCAGATTATGGGCGAATTTGTGAACGGCTATGAAAAACTCGCTCGCGCACGTCCGTCGGTTAGTATTTTCGGTTCAGCACGTACTGATAAAGATCACCCAACTTATAAGCTCACCGAAGAAATAGCGCGGCGCTTATCGGATGAAGGTTTTTCTATCGTTAGTGGCGGTGGCCCTGGTGTAATGGAAGCCGCAAATAAAGGCGCTCAAGCAGGGGCATCTGCCAGTATTGGTGTTAATATTGAGCTACCCCATGAGCAAAGCTCTAATGACTATCAGGATATTTCCTTATATTTTCGTCACTTCTTTTCCCGCAAAGTTATGTTTGTAAAGTATGCCTCTGCTTATGTGGTAATGCCAGGTGGCTTTGGTACGCTTGATGAGTTGGCGGAAATTCTTACCCTTATTCAAACAGGAAAAACTCGTCGCATTCCAATTGTTCTCGTAGAGACAGATTTTTGGAAAGGGCTGGTCGATTGGTTCCAAAATACCTTGGTAGCAGAAGGAACAATTTCGTCGGAAGACATGGATTTATTTGTGATGGTCGATGATGCTGATAGTGCCGTTGAGTATATTCTTACACACCAAACAGATATAACAGAACCCGCTTCGGAAGAAGAACAAAACAAGATGATGGAGATTTAATGTCAGTTTACACCACGGTTTCAAGCGAAGAGCTCAGTTCTTTTTTGCTCGCCTATAATGTAGGAGAGCTAGTTGATTTTTTAGGTATTTCAGCAGGAATGGAGAATACCAATTACTTTGTTGAAACCAGCAAAGGTTCCTTTGTTTTGACCTTGTATGAGCATCATAGTGCTGAGGAGCTACCTTTCTTTTTGGAGCTTATGCATCATTTATCAATGCATAATGTAGAAACTATTACGCCCGTGGCGGATAAGCAAGGTGGTCTATTTGGTCAACTCTGTGGAAAGCCTGCGGCACTTATTGAACGATTATCAGGAGCCTCCCTAAAGCCGTCAGAGGCTACTCCAGAACATTGTCGCTTAATTGGCAATGCGCTTGCGCGCTTTCATCTGGCAGGAATGTCCTATGATAATCAACGTGAAAATCAGCGCAGTAAAGATTTATCACCAGAATTTATTAGTACCTTTCTTTCAAAGTTAAATGAGGAAGACAAGCAACTGCTAGAGCAGGAGTTAGCTTTTCAAAAAAGTATCAATTGGTCTGATCTTGCCACAGGCATCACACATTCAGATTTGTTTTGTGATAACTCTATGTTTGATGATGTCAGCGGAAAGCTGGTACTAACAGGTATTATCGATCTGTATTTTGCCTGTAATGATGCCTTTATCTTCGATCTTGCCACGGTTGCAATGGACTGGTGTAGTAGCAGTGATGGCTCATTCGATGAAGAACGTTTAATGGCATTATTATTAGCCTACAATGATGTACGAAAGTTAGAAACGCTTGAAAGACAAGCTTGGCATGCCATGCTTAGAACCAGTATTTTACGCTTTTGGGCTTTTCGGTTAGATATGGCGTTAAACCCACGGGGGGGAGATCTTGTACTAAGAAAAGACCCTGATGAACTAAAGATAAAATTACAGGGATGCTTGCGTGAAAAGGATTCTATAATGAATCTAATGGACAAGATAAACTGAGACCACTATAAGGAATCTCTGATTAAATTTAGAGATTCCTTAAATAACACGGATACGTTATGCACACATTAGACGCACGTCGATTACTCTGCCCCATGCCAGTCATTCGCGTTCAGCAGAAAATAGAAACGCTTAAAACAGGTGATCGCTTAGAAGCTATTTGTACCGACCCTGGTGTCTTGCATGACATTCCTGCGTGGGCAAAAGTGCATGGGCATAAAACCATAGAGACTCGTACAGAGGATTATGAGTTTATTGTGGTGATAGAAGTTGGAGCGAGCGATGACTGAAAACGTAGAGATACCTGAGACAGAAACAAACGAATCAAGCCCAGGCGCTCCAAGCACTAAAAGTAATAATCAAAATCGTTATGAAGAAACTCGCAAAGTCACACTGACAGGTATCGTTGTTAATATAGTCCTTTCGGTTGCCCAGTTAGTGGGAGGTGTTGTTGCACATTCCCAAGCTTTAATTGCCGATGGTCTGCATACACTGTCTGATCTTGCCAGTGATTTTGTTGTGCTGTTTGCCGCCAAACTTGCCAGCAAAGATGCCGACGAAGATCACCCCTACGGTCATGAACGTATTGAAACTGTCGCCACCGTTATTTTAGGTATGGCACTAGCAGGGGTTGCCGTCGGTATAGGCATGAATGCTTTTGATCGTTTAATGAATCCCGAAAAACTCTTACAACCAACCTTATTAGCGCTAATTTTTGCACTTTTCGCCATTGTAGCAAAAGAAGGCTTATACCAATACACCACCTATATTGCCGAGAAAATTGACTCCAATCTATTAAGAGCCAATGCATGGCATCATCGTTCAGATGCAATCTCCTCATTAATGGTTGCTGTAGGTGTTGGAGCTAGTGTATTTTTTCAACTGCCTTGGTTAGATGCAATCGCCGCAATGCTAGTCGCGGTGATGATTTTTTACATGGGCGCACGTTTAATACTCGATAGCACCATGGAGCTAGTAGATACCTCGGTTGAGTTAGACAAAGTCGCCAAAGTTAAAGAATTTATTCGTGAACTAGAAGGTGTTGAAAGCCTGCATTTATTACGCACGCGTAAAATGGGAAGCAAAGTACTTGCCGATGTACATATACAAGTAAACTCCTACCTCAGCGTTTCAGAAGGTCATTTTATTGCCGAAAGTGTCATCGTAAAAACACGCGAAGCATTCCCCGAAATGACCGATATAACCGTACATATCGACCCAGAAGATGATGAGTCGTGCAGTCTTTGCACCGACTTGCCAAGTCGTAACCAACTCATGGGTGAGCTATACCCACACCTACAAGCCAGTGGATTAACACAAAGCATCCAAAATATTGTCTTGCATTATCTAGGTGGAAAAATTGATGTAGAGATTTATATCTCAGGTGAAGCTGACGAAGAACAGATAACAGCACTTATTGATGGTTGTAAAAGTTGCGGAGCCGTGAGTGAAGTGTTTTTGCATCAGAAAATTGCTTGAACAGGTTTGTAGTAACCGCCTAAATACTAAATCATGTAGGGTTTGTTAAAATGGGTAAGGCAACACCAAAAAACTCTCGTTCTGAATAATGGGAGCTAGAAACAGAATTGAGGACCTTAAAAATGAAAAAACACCACATTACCATCATGCTAGTTTCTGTATTCCTATTAAGCGCTTGCTCAAGTCGCCATAAAGACTGCTTAGATGCTGATGCTTTTGGTCACTGCAATCAATGGAAAGGGCAGGAAGTGTCTTGCACAGAAAGAGTGCTGGGTATTTGTACCAATAAAGGCAAGCGTGCTAATAAATAGCCACAGGCTCACTCTCCTTAGCAACCCTTTGATTAGATATACCAAAGGGGATGAGTTTAAAATGACTAGCTGATCTTACGCAGTAAATGTTTTTTTTGATTTTCAGTACAATTTTTTGTAGCCAGTTAATTCAAGATACTTTTATCCAAAATGAGAGTTAGCTACGAGTTACTTTCTTTGTGTCACCAAAAGAAAGTAACCAAAGAAAAGCTGCCCCCCAGCTACCGTGTTTCCCTGCGCTATGTAAGCCATAATGCCCAGCACGGTTGACACCTCTTGCTAGCGCCTAGCATCATCAGCTAATAATCAGTTAAAGCCCCGTAACTACCCTGTCTTCTGGATAACTTACTTCATAACCATATTCTAGTTTGATGGTTTTATTCGGCGCTAGTTTACGCTCCCACTTAGCGATACCTTTTTTATCTTTATCATTTATTTTTGTGGGTTTGTCACCTGTCGTGGTTACCTTAATAGCTTCATTGATGGCAACAGGAATCATGTCACTAAAGCTAATATCGTAGGCTTTGTCGTGTTGATTGCTAACGGTGAAGTGGTAGTTACGTTTAACGGTTTTACGTTTGCCAAACAGTAAGCCGTCTTTGCCTTTTTTATCAGGATCGGGGATGAAGGTGATTTTAACTTTATCATCTTCACCAAAGGATAGGTTTATATCTTCACCTGATTGGTGCATGGCTAAAAAGCTATTGCCAATAAAATTGCCATCACGATGCAAAGCAATCGTTCCTGCTAATAAAGGTGTTTCGCCTTTGTATTGTGTTTTTGCGATTAGCATGGCACGTGGGTCAAGGCGTGGCACGCTAGCTAGGCTGACTTTTGCATCTAATGTTTGCGACTGTAGTGTCACGCGGCGTTTGTTATTGCCAGACTCTAGGCTTAGTTTATTGGGTACTTTATATTCTGCGGAGAAGTCTGCGATAACAGCTGTGCTAATGTTTGATGTCATTTTTCTTTTTGCCATCACAGGTGCAGCCATGGCTGCACCATCCATCGCGGAGTTTGTCAGCATTTCCATATCTGCCATTGCTTCTTCTTTCATCATTGGCATTGATTGCATCATACTTTTTTGCATCAAGACACGCTCAGGCATAAAGTCAATCACCCAAGGGTTGAGCTTGGGTAGTTGTGAGCCAGCAGAGGGACGCAAGGTGGATAGCGTCACATCAACATCATTCCAATCTTCCCCTGTGCGTTGGGTAATTTGGGCAAGAGATTTGAGCTGAATTTTACCTGATTTTGTATCAAGGTCGGCATCATAAACAGGCTTCCAACGTGCACCACGAATCTGATAGCGTAAACTTAAATCAAGCTCTGTGGCTTGTGTTGTGGTGATGTTTAATACGGCTGTTCGTGTAGCACGCTGATAGGTAGCGACTTGGTTTAGTTGTTGCTGTAATTGTTGAATGGTTTTATCCCGCTCTTTGATATTTTTCTGTGCGTTGCGAATTTTCTCGTGTGTCGTTGAGGTGGCAGTTGCTAAGGTTTCCCACGCTTTATTCCACTGGTCGATGGGCAGTTGTTTGTAACTGCTGGTCTGCTCAGGACTGGCATTATTACTTGCCATCGCGCGGATATAACTGAGCTGATCTTTGTTTTCAGCCAAGCTATCAACGAGCACTTGTTTTTCTTCATTGAGTGATTGAATCTTATCACGCAAATTTCTTTCTTTTTCTTGGACTAAATCTTTATTGAAGCTCCGTTGTAACTCCACACTGCCTAATTGAACATCGCCTGTTGACTCACCTGCAACGCGTAATGATGATTCTAATAAATTTAAGGGTAAGCCATTTAAAGAGATTGAGTTTTCACCTGCGGGAAGTGAGATTTTTGCGGTGCGTGTCACCATTGCGCTATTGGGGTAGACCATCACTTGGGTAATGCTTGAGTCTACACTCAGTGCTGCGGCATAGAGTGGGTTTAGCAATGAGTAACTTGCCAGCATAATGGCTAAAGGCAGTGATTTATATTTCATTTTTAGAGTCCTTGTTCTTTATTTTAATTTTAGTCTGTTATTATCGGCATTTGTTTCATGTCACGTTATTTTTATGTCTCTCAAGCTTGTTGATTCCCATTGCCACATTGACCTAACACCCTTTGATAGTGATCGGGATGCGGTATTGCAACGCGCTAAAAAGGCGATGGTATCTCATATTATCACGCCTGCGGTTACGGCAAGTCGCTGGGATAATTTAAAAGCGTTGGCAGAAAAGTATCGCTGCATCCTGCCTGCTTATGGTTTGCATCCTATGTTTATGCCTGAGCATACCAATCAACATCTTGATGATTTAGAACAGTTTTTACAAGTTGAAAAGGCGATTTCTGTTGGTGAATGTGGTTTAGATTTTTTTATTAAAACAGAACAGTCCGATGATGCTAAAAAGGCACAACTGAATTTATTTACTAGCCAACTATCTATCGCCCAACAATTTAAACTTCCCGTTATTATACATGCTCGAAAATCATTGGATTTAGTTTTAAAGGAAATTCGACAAAAAAGAGAGTTAAGCGGTGTTGTGCATTCTTTTTCAGGTAGTGAGCAACAAGCGCATCAATTAATCGACCAAGGCTTTTACTTGGGTTTTGGGGGACCTATCACTTATACTCGTGCGAATAAATTACGTCGTCTAGCCAGTAGCTTACCCCTTGATGCCTTGCTACTAGAAACAGATGCGCCAGATCAGCCTGATGCATCCCACCATGGATTGCGTAATGAGCCAGCATGGATAAACCATATTGCACAAACGGTGGCAGATTTACGTGGTATTTCCTATGAGGAAGTTGTAGAGACGACTAGTCGCAATGCCTTTAAGCTCTTTCAAATAAAATCATACAAAGAGAACTCAATCGAATGAAATATTTTTTACCTTTTATTATGGGACTTACAATTTTGACGGGTTTATTGGTGGCACTTACACCTCATGCTATCGACTTTTTCTTTCCTGTTAAAGAAAATGTGATCCGCGAAGCCGACTCTGAAGATGCTGCGGATGCGCTAAATAGATGGTTTTTATCACCCAAGGCAAACTTTAGAGATGTTGAGGCGGCAAGAAAAAGATCAAAAACTGAATCTACTGCTTGGTTTGTGTTTAAGGTGAAAAGAGAGGCTGTTGAGCGTTTTATTGGTGCTAAAAAACTTGAACAACTGGAACTGAATGATGAAATTTTAAAGACAACATTCTTTGCCAACTCCCCACCGAGAGATTGGTGGCACCCAAAGACATTAACACGTAGCAGTTATTTTAAAGGAACGGATCAAGGTCGAGAGATGGCGCTTATCTATAATGCAGACACGGAAGAAGGAGCTTTAGTCACCTATATTTCTGCAAATTTAGGGGCGCCAAAGAAATGAATATCCATGAGCGTACAGGGCTTTTAATCGGTGAAGAAAATTTATACTTTTTACAACATAAACACGTTTTAATCGCAGGTGTGGGTGGTGTGGGAAGTTTCGTTGCAGAGGCAATTGTACGCGCAGGTGTTGGCAAAGTTACCCTTGTTGATCATGATGAAGTGAGTCACTCTAATATCAATCGTCAATTAATCGCTTTGCATTCCACGATTGGTAAAGCCAAAGTTGAGGTGATGAAACAACGTGCATTAGATATAAACCCCGATGTGCAAATAACGACCATTCAAGATTTTATCAAGTCCGAAAATATCGAAGAAATATTAACAGCAGGATCGTTTGATTATGTGCTGGATTGCATCGACTCTATCTCCAGTAAAGTTGCTTTAGTGGTTGCTTGTCAAGAGCATCAAGTACCAATTATTTCGAGTATGGGCGCAGGCGGACGTATTGATGCCAGCAAAATCCAAGTGGCTCGCTTAGATAAAACAATCGTCTGCCCTCTAGCAAGAATGATGCGTCAACGTATGCGTAAAGCAGGTGGTTCGTTAAAATATCCTGTAATTTTTTCAGATGAAATACCTCGTAAAGGTACAGAGCATCGCCCGATTGAAGAGGATGAAAATGCTCATCCTCGGTCTGTTAATGGTACAATTTCTTACTTGCCGTCTTTGTTTGGTTTGCACATGGCGGGTTATGTACTTCAACATTTTATCAAAGGGTTATAATGTCAGCCTCAGCTTCTAAAAAAGTTATTTATGCCGCACTTGCGGGTAACGCTGTTATTGCAGTCACCAAATTTATAGCATCTGCTATGACAGGCAGTGCCGCGATGTTTTCCGAAGGTATTCACTCTCTTGTGGATACGGGTAACCAGGTTCTTTTACTCTACGGTATGAAAAAAGCGGCTCGTCCTGCCAATAAAGAATTCCCTTTTGGGCATGGTAAGGAGATCTATTTTTGGAGCTTTGTCGTTGCTATTTTGATCTTTTCACTTGGCGCAGGTATTTCTCTGTATGAAGGCATTCATCATGTCATGCACCCTGCTAAATTAAGCGACCCAACCATCAACTATATTGTTTTAATCTTAGCGTTAATATTTGAAGGTATAGCATTTACCGTGGCGCTAAAAGAATTCAATAAAACCAAAGGGAAGCTAGGTTATATAGAGGCAGTAAAACGCGGTAAAGACCCATCCATGTTTGTAGTACTGTTTGAAGATGGCGCTGCCATGCTTGGATTGCTAGTTGCCTTTATCGGTATCTTGCTCGCTCAAACAACAGGCATTGCAGAGTTTGATGGCCTTGCCTCTATTATCATCGGTTTAATTCTCGCCTTTACAGCGATATGGATGGCGAAAGAAACCAAAGGTTTGTTGATAGGTGAAAGTGCAAACCCTGAAATTGTTGATGCAATTGAAGAAATGGTCAACCAGATTGATCCTATCGAACGCACTAATGAAGTACTAACGATGCATATGGGACCTGAGTATATATTGGTAAATATCAGTGCAGACTTTGCTCAAAGTGCATCGTCGGATGATGTTGAAGGGTCTATTGCCTTGTTGGATAAACGTATAAAAGAACGTTTTCCGATCGTGAAGCGTATTTTTGTTGAGGCAGAATCACGAGAGCATTTTTTATTGCAGAATGAGGCGGAGTATCAAGAGGGTAAATAAATCCTGCCTAATCCAGCCTAGGTTTCCAACAGTCGGAGACTTAGGCTAGACAAGGCTGTTTGTAGCCTAGTACATCAACCAGTTCAAAATGTCGGTCTCAGCAGTGCTGTGATTATTCGCATCAAGGCACAGCGTGAAGGCAATGGCTGTGTCCTTGGTACGCCCAGCATGGGCGTGAACTGTCCTCTGTAGGAGAACCTATCTCATCGCTGTGATAGCGAAGAATTATAACGACTAGCCGACGGCAACTGCAAGTCCGCGAGGAGTTGTGGGGAGGAAGCCCGAGCGCACCAACAGTAAGCGCTTTAGGCAAAGCTGCGAGCTTACGAACAGAAACATCCTATTAGGCTGAGTCTCAGGGGTGAGTGAGCCAAGGATCACGAAACCCACAGGTTCGAGAGAGTCAGTAAATGATGAGGCAGAGCAGTGACAGTTCACGTTCTTATCTGGGGAGATCTGCTTAACAGGCACATTGGTTAAAACGCACTAAGACACGGCGAAATAATTGTCTCGGCTCT
>DQSN01000093.1 GCA_015663245.1 Leucothrix mucor | reverse complement strand
GTATGACTTGGCAAAAATTAATCCGCGCCTTAAATCCCGTCGAACTATTACGTCGGGATTTTTTTATCTATATTTTCATCGGTTTATTATGTGGCACAGTCGCCGTCATATTCCATTTATCCATTCGCTTTGTTTTTGACTCGTTACGTGAATATCAAAACCAGCAAACACCCTGGACAATGCTTGCTCTCATGGTGATAGCGCCTGCTATTGGCGGTTTATTTATAGGCTTGATTGTTCAATATGTCGAGCCGCGCGCAGCAGGCGGAGGAATTCCACAAACAAAAGTAGCTTATTGGAATAATAATGGCATTCTGACCATTAAAGAGGCTTTTTGGCGATTTGTGCTCACCGTTATTTCACTTGGAAGTGGCGGCAGCCTAGGTCGAGAAGGACCTACTGTACATCTATGTGCATCCATAGCCTCGCAAGTTGGACAATGGCTAAAACTACGCAAAGAAATATTTCAATCGATGATTCCTGTCGGCATGGGCGCAGGGTTAGCCGCTGCATTTAACACTCCCTTAGCTGCCATTACTTTTGTTATCGAAGAAATTTTATTGCACGATTACAAAGCCAAAGCTATTGGCGGCATCATTTTTGCTGCTGTAACTGCTGCTGCTGTCGAACGTATCGTACTCGGTTCCAACCCCGTCTATGTAGTTCACCTACTTCCTTTTGAAATTAATTGGTGGATGTTAATTTGCTTACCTATCGGTGTACTGGGAGGTGTTTTTGCTCATATATTTGTAACAGGTTTATTAACATCGCAGCAGTTTTTCAAAAACTGGAAACAGTGTCCAAATTGGGGGAAGCCTGCGGTAGGTGGGCTAGCGATGGGAATGACGGGAACAATGGTTTTCGTAACAACAGGTCACGACGGGCTATTTGGGCTTGGCTACAATGACTTTACAGATACGCTTAGCGGTAATATTTTTGGCATTACCCTCGTGGTGCTCTTTGTTGGAAAAATTATCGCAACAATTTTGAGCTTTTCATCTGGTGGAAGTGGTGGGCTTATCGCTCCCTCGCTATATATAGGCATGATGCTAGGTGGCTCAGTAGGTTCACTTCTCGTCCACTTCTTCGACTTATCAAACAGTATTGTGGGCGGCGCAGCCTTACTTGGAATGGGGGCATTCTTCGCAGGAGTTATACGTGTACCTTTCACCTCAGTCTTATTGGTCTACGAAATGACTGGAAATTACTCCCTGATATTGCCTCTTATGTTTGGCAATATGCTGGCATACAATATTGCCGAGCGCCTACGCCCAACGCCATTGCATGAAGCACTACTCATACAAAATGGTATCCATCTCAATTATCAGTCACCACCGTCCCGATAGAATAGATAAACAAAAAAGCAATTCCAGTATCCAGCTAAAAAATACAGTTTAAGTTATTATTTTTCTTGATTTTCAATAAGCTTGAGCATCTCTTTTGCCTTATCTATTTGCGACTGCACTGCTGCTTTTATAGAGTCTGATTTTTTAGTTTCCTCTGCTTTATCTGGGTTAAGCTCTTTAGTTTCAGTCTCTATTGAGGCTTCTTTTGCAGGTTCTTCCTTTTTGGTATTGTCGCTTTCTGATGCTACTTCAGTAGCCTTATTATCTGAGTCTCCATCTTTAGCTGCCGTCTGTTTTTCTTCATTAGCAGTAGATGCTTCACTTTTAGCCGCATCATCTTTTAGAGTAGCTTCCGTAGAGGTTTTATCCTTAGTTTCTGCTTCTTTATTATCTATTTCTTTTGATGCTATTTCAGTGGTGACTACATCCTTCTCTTCTGCTACTTTACTTGCAGGTACCGCATCCTTTTTTGTATCAGATTCTTTTGTCGCTACTCCTTCTGGCTCAGCATTCTTTGCATCGGCATCTTTGCTTGATGCTTCAGCAGACACTTCACTTTTTGGCTCAGAATCTGATGCTGCTGGGTTCGTAGTTGTTTCCTGCTTTTTTTCTTCCTTTGACGCTATTTCTGTTGAGTTACTGCTCTCATTTTTACTAGCTGTTTCCGTAGCTGCAGAATCAGCACTCTTAGTTTCAAGCTCTTGAGCTGTTGTTTCGGCAGTTGCCTTTGTTGCACTAGCATCATTAGTTTTTTCTTCTGTTGATACAGCCTCGGAAGAAGGCGCAGGCTCCTTTATATCAGCGTCTTTAGTTGCACTATCTGTAGAACTGTCATTGTTATTTTTTGTATCTTGATCTTGATACTCTGCCTCAGCAGGAGATGCTTTCTCTGTATCAGCATTGCTACCTTCAGCGCTCTTATCACTGCTGCTTTCAGCCGAATCACTGGTATTCGTATCAGTTTGAACACTTCCAGCATCATTCTTAGAATCACTATAAAACCAGTAAGTTATTCCTAATAAAGCAAGAATAACGATAATACCTGCAAGAATAGATAATAGAGGACGTGTGATTTTGTTAAATTTCATGGGGTAACCTAGCAACAGTGGGGGAGTATTAAGTTCTGAATAGTACAATATGTAGAGCAGTATAGTCTTCTTTTAATTACATATTTTCAAGCTATAAAGCGGCAGAATAGGTAACTATATTTCACCCAATTTAACTTATTTTATGAGCTTTGTAACTATCAGATGGAGCTTGTTCGCGGCTTTCCATTCCGTAATCCCGACAAACATTAGCGACCCTTAGGCGATAGTTGCTAAACACGCTAGTTCGCCCCTTTTTTTGTGCTTGCCGATGGATTTCCAAATTTCGCCACTCATTAATTGCCTCTTCATCACGCCAAAAAGAGAGTGATAATATTTTTCCTTCTTCTGCAAAACTGGAAAAGCGTTCAATTGAAATAAAACCATCTATTTTTTCTAACTCAGCTTTTAATCCAGTTGCTATTTCTAAATATTCCTCCATCTTTCCCTTGGAAGGATAAACTTCAAAGATTACGGCAATCATGGGACACCTATTTTTTCATTGTGGATAATTTCATAAAAGTTTCTGGAATTTCATTCAAAAAAGTTCTTTTCTCTTCCAAAATAAATTTATGCTTCTGGGCGTATTCAAAGTTTTCTTTGCCCTCTTTATCTTGCTTAAGTCGGTCGCGGTACTCTTCGTATTTAGCTAAACTTTCAAATGAAATAATACCAAACGCCTCATAATTGGTACCTTCACTTGGCATAAAATAACCAACAAGGTTTCCTCCACAAGCAGGAATAATTCGTCCCCACTCTGTTGAATAGTATTTAAATTTATCTTGCTGGAAGGGATCTATTTTATATTGTATGAAACACACGACGGACATAATACTGCCTTTAAGTTTAAAGAGTTCTTATTTTGTTCTACTTATAGGTTAAAAGAAAACAAAAAGCAAACATTTGGTTTTAACTTAATCGCGTAGGAAGTGGGAGGCTATAAAGTAGTATTACCAGATCATTTTAGCCATATTGGCTAGCAACATGAAAATTAATACCGCTATTAATACTTTACGGATAAACTCTTCGCCACCTGTAATCGCAGATTTTCCACCCAACCAGCCACCAAGCGCGCTAGAACCAGCCATTGGCAAGGCAATCATCCAGATAACTTTCCCTGCCAATAGAAAGGCAATAGCAGAACCAAGATTGGTGAGTAAATTCAGCGGTTTGACGCTGGCAGTGGCGGTTAAAAAGTCATATTTTAAGAATCGATGGATTACAATCGCCATATAGCTACCTGTACCTGGCCCAAGTAAACCATCATAAAAACCTAGAGGGGCAATTGCGGCAATGGTTTTAGTGGGACTATCGATGACTTGGTTTTTACTGTGATTCTGGTTTTTTTTGAGCACAAAAAACAATGCAACAGGAATACACAATAACATCATCCAAATAAGCACTTCGGTATTGAGTAACATCGCGACTTGGCTACCAAAATAGGAGGCGATCAAACAGGGAATAGCGGCATAAAAAACAATCTTCCAGTGAATTTTTTTTTCTAAAGCATATTTGATAACAGCAAGTAAGGTGCCTGTAAAACCAACGATTTTATTTGTGGCTAGCGCCGCGACAGGTGGCACACCTACAAAAAGTAATGCGGGGAGTTGGAGCATGCCTCCGCCTCCTGCAACTGCATCAATATATCCTGCGGCAAAAGCGACGCACATTAAGCCAATAATCCATGTTATCGAGATATCCTGAAACAGTGTGTCCATTTAATAAGTTCTTAAGAAGAAGAGTGGCGTAAAATAGCCAAGGTGCGCGGCAGATAAACATCACCAATGCTAGTATATTTATACTTCAAAGTAAGGTTGGGCAGAATACTTTGGTAAATGTCATTACTTTCTGGTGGCTCTCCATCACGGCGCAACGCCGCAATCATTTCAAACTCAAAGGGAAGCAAGTCTTCCGAGATATGTTTAAATGTCTCTGTGGGTAAGTTCGCCAGCGTAAAAGAAATAGATTGTTGGTATTTTAATGTTCTTTTAATATCATGATGATAATTGCTATCACTGTCTTTAGCATCCACAGAAATTAACTCTAGAGGCTGGATACCAAAATATTTGATAACAACTTCCAGTTCATAACTATTTTCATCTCCCTCATATAGCAAGTAAGAAAAATCCATATCACGCAATAAAGTGAGGCGTTCCAGATCATCAAGTTCAATACGTGTGGTCTGGCTTAACTCACAATCTAATACTGAAATCCATGCCGATGAATATTCTTTAAGAAAACCACAAAATTCTTCATCTTTACCATCATTAAGCCTGACAACAACACGCTGATTAACATATCGCTCAAGGATAGGGTCGTAAGCATTACCAACAACAGAAAGTGCTGTTGTACCCATTTTTTTCAGATAATCACTTTGGGTATTAAAAATCATGCCACCGCCACCACCTTTCATACGTGCTAAAAAGACATTCAGCGCCTCACCTATTGCATCATTAAATGTATTAAAAAACACTACCAAACGACGCTTTAAGCGTATCCAAATCTGTGGTTTGCAAGTATTGGCAATTTCCTGTTTGCGGAGTGCTATGTTGACTTCAGATAATTCATTTTGATAACGGTAAATGGCGCGAATATTATCAATATCATCACGATAAAGAATGTAGGAATTAATAGAATTACCGCTAGAGTTTTGCACCTCTCGGGAAAAATGTAATTCCATACCATTGGAAAAAATAGCCGTTTTCCCCCACACTTTTTTACTGTCCTGCATTTCAATGGTGGTATGAAAACCATCAATATCTTTAAGTACACGATCCCGCTTGCGCCATTGCGTTAAATTAGAGATTAATGCGCCAAGAAAAATGAAGCCGATGGTGAGAAAAAACAGATTATCCATTGTGGTTAGCCTTGTTTGATCTCAACTTTAATATCACGTAACTCTTTAGGCAGTACAAAAGTAACATCTTCCAAAATTCCCCGATCATCAGCAGTTACTTCTACGCCTAACTCACTTAAACGATCCGTCACGCGTTTGACTAACACCTCGGGGGCAGATGCACCTGCGGTAAGTCCTACGCTTTTCTTCCCTTCGAGCCACTTAGGATCAATATCTTCTGCGCCATCAATAAGATAAGCAGGAATATTACGTTTTTCCGCGATTTCACGTAGACGGTTTGAGTTAGAGCTATTTGGTGAGCCAACCACCAGTACCAAATCGCATTCACTGGAGAGTGTTTTTAAAGCATCTTGACGATTTTGTGTAGCGTAGCAAATATCATCCTTTTTAGGCCCTTTGATACCAGGGAAGCGGTCACGCAGAGCATTAATCACAATAACACTATCGTCCATTGATAAAGTAGTTTGTGTTACAAAAGCCAACTTATCTGGATTTTTTACTGAGAGGGAAGCAACCTCCTCAGGAGAATCAACGCGATAAATTTTGCCACCAAGGGAGGTATCATACTGTCCCATTGTACCAATAACCTCAGGATGCCCTTTGTGACCGATTAGCACGGCCTCGCGCCCATCACGACTATAACGTAGCACTTCCATATGCACTTTAGTCACCAACGGACAAGTCGCATCAAATACTTTTAGACCACGTTCTTTAGCATTATCTTGCACACTACGGGCAACACCATGAGCACTAAAAATAACGGTTGCACCATCTGGCACTTCATCTAATTCTTTGACAAAAATAGCACCTTTATCCCGCAGATTATTGACCACATAACGATTATGCACCACTTCGTTGCGTACATAAATAGGCGCACCGAGTAACTCGAGAGCACGATCAACGATGTCGATAGCACGATCTACTCCCGCGCAGAAGCCACGAGGATTGGCGAGGATAACTTGCATATTTTAATTGTCCTTTGCTAAACAGAGCATATTTTTATATATTTCGGCTCAAATAATATTTTACGAGAGTATAGCACTCTGTGTTTTTACGTCTCTTTATTATAGAACTTTGGAGTAACAATTGAATATTTTAATTATAGGTAGTGGCGGCCGTGAACATGCGTTGGGCTGGAAAGTCGCTCAATCGGATAAGACTTCGCGTGTATTTGTTGCTCCTGGAAATGCAGGAACATTTTTAGAAGATAAACTAGAAAATGTGGACATCGCTGTTGAAGATCTAGATGGCTTGCTTGCCTTTGCTCAAGAAAATGATATTGCTCTCACGCTCGTTGGCCCCGAAGTCCCTTTAGTGTTAGGAGTGGTCGATAAATTTACCGAAGCTGGTTTGCGCTGCTTTGGTCCAACGCAAGGCGCCGCGCAGCTAGAAGGATCAAAAGCCTTCACTAAAGACTTCTTAGAACGCCATAACATTCCTTCCGCTGCTTATGGAAACTTCACTGATATTGACGAAGCGGTTGCTTACGTTAAAGAACATGGTGCGCCAATTGTTATTAAAGCCGATGGTTTAGCGGCAGGTAAAGGTGTCATTCTTGCACAGACAGAGCAAGAAGCTATTGATGCCATTAAAGACATGTTGGCAGGTAATTCCTTTGGTGAAGCAGGTCATCGTGTTGTTGTTGAAGAATTTTTATTGGGTGAAGAAGCTAGCTTTATTGTCATGGCAGATGGTAAAAATATCCTAGCACTCGCCAGCTCACAAGATCATAAAGCACGTGACAATGGTGACTTAGGACCAAACACTGGTGGAATGGGTGCATATTCTCCAGCACCTGTCGTTACAGCAGAAATGCATGATCGTATAATGCAGCAAGTGATTGAGCCAACCATTAAAGGCATGGCGGATGAAGGCAATCCCTTCACAGGCTTCTTATACGCAGGTGTAATGATCGATGCAGATGGTATCCCTAAAGTGCTGGAATACAACGTGCGTTTCGGTGATCCTGAAACACAGCCTATTATGATGCGATTAAAATCAGACCTAGTGGAGTTAATGGAAGCCGCTTTAGATGGCAAGCTGGATACGGTAAAAGCCGAGTGGGATCCACGTGCAGCACTAGGCGTAGTGTTAGCCGCCGCTGGTTATCCAGAAGATTATCCAAAAAGTGATGTCATTACTGGTTTAACGGGTAGTGGCGATGATAGTGCAAAAATATTTCACGCAGGAACAGCAATGCAAGGCGATGATGTTGTCACCAGTGGCGGTCGTGTATTATGCGCAGTAGCCTTAGGTGACACGGTAACCAACGCACAAAAAGTTGCTTATCAGCTAACACGTTCTATACTTTGGGATGGCGTATACTATCGTGACGACATAGGTCATCGTGCAATTGCACGTGAGACTAAATGATTTATGCAACCATAATTAGGTTGCGTGCGTAGTACTCAAGTAACGGTGCGTTTTGCACCAAATAATCAAAAGAGGAATGGAAAATGGAATCACTAAAAAAATTATCAGGTGTAGCACTAGCGTCAGCAACAGCGGCATTATTACTATCAGCTTGTGGCGGAGACAAAGCATCATCTGATAAAGCAGCATCAGCAGACGCACCTGCTGCGGCGGCAACTCAAGTTGCTGACATCAAATGTTCAGGTACTAACTCTTGTAAAGGCACATCAGAATGTGCAACTGCAACAAGCGGATGTAAAGGTCAGAACAGCTGTAAAGGTCAAGGTTGGGTTAAAGCATCTAAAGCTGATTGTGAGTCTAAAGGCGGAAAAGTTATCTAAGTTAGAGTTTACTAACTCTTAGGTAAAATCTGTTTAAGATTTTAAAAGGCGCTGATTATTAGAAATAGTCAGTGCCTTTTTTGTATTTTCAACCGCTTATTCCATTCTCCGTCAGGCTTCTAGGAGCTTGTCCGAGAAGAGAATGTGTAACGAAAATCACATGAATATCATAAGCTTAGTTTATTTAATGAGGCAAATAGTCGTTCTATTTAACGGTTTCAATAAGCTATTGCCCAGAAGCTATATAAACATAACGATGAATGTGTCGCTGTCCACTGTTGCTGTCTACATATAAGAATTTCACATAGACCTTACTGCCATCGGTTGGTAAACCAGACACCGTTAGACTATTTGTTTCCGCAGCTATATTGCCAGATTTATAGTAATCAGAACAACCTTGGCAACTGCCTATAGAGACTCTGTATTTTGAAACGCTTACACCATTATCTGTCCAAGTAAATATTTCAGTATCTGAAGTAAGTGTTGCGCCAGCTACAGGTGAGAGTAAAGCAGGTACTGTTGTATTAACTGCATTGTAACTGTAGTTATGACGATACCATTGTCCATCCATTTTATATTTGAATTTAACATAAATCCTGCGACCATCGGTTGGTAAACCCGATACGGTAACACTTGAGGTATTCACACCTAGAACTGGTGATTTATAGTAGTTTGCAGTACTTTTACTATCACCAACAAAGAGACGGTACTTCTCAATATCCACATGGAATGGGGTCAGGTCTTGAAACAACATATCACATGATAACAAGACCTGACCCCGTTCAGTTAGAATTTTATACACATTCATTGAATGCTTTTACCTTGCACCCAGAACAAATGGACTTATTCAAGTGTTTATAAATACTATGAATTGCCTGAGATTTAGAATCAAAGAAATGTTCATTACCTATTTGCCTAATAAAAAATGATTTAGCAGCAAACTCATAGACAGATGGTTTCAAGCCCACAAAATATAATCCGCCTCCTTGCCTAATTAAACGTTTATTTTCAGAAACGAGTACTTCTGCACCTGCAAAGTCTATGAAATTTATACCACTAGATTCAATCAAAATATGATTGATTTTTTCTTTTTCGATAATACTAGTAATGCATTTTTGTATGTGATTGATTGAGCCAAAATAGACAGACATATCAATTCTGATTATTTTTATCTGTGGGCACTCTTGTATTGGCTTTTCATCAATATTTATAAATTTTCGGTGAGTACTACTCGGGGTATTATCGATTGAAAGAACAGGGATATTAGGGGTTGATGTTTTTGCTAAAAATAAGATTAGTGATAACAAAACACCTAAGTAGATTGCAAATTCCAATTCAAGGAATAACGTTGCAAAAAAAGTAGTTAGCAAGATTGCCGATTCTGACTTGCTGAAGCTTAATATTTGTTTAATATGTTGCATATCTATTAAATTATATGCAACAAGAAATATAATGCCCCCCATTGCCGCAATGGGAAGGTAGGCAGTTAATGGTGCAATTAACAAAACAATGATGACTAGAAAAATTGCTGCGAAAATAGCAGAAAGCGGGGTTTTTGCACCTGACTCATAATTCACACCTGAGCGAGTAAAAGACCCCGACCCAGCATAACTGGAAAAGAAGCTTCCGAATATATTAGATAAACCTTGACCAACAAACTCTTGATTAGAATCTATTCGTTGTTCTGATTTTGTTGCAATGGCTCTACTAATTGATACCGCTTCAATTAAGCCAAGCAAAGCCACGGCAAATGCTTCAGGAGCTAGCATTTTTATGGTTGAAAATGAGAAATCAGGGCTTGATAAGGGCGGTAAATGTGCAGGTATCTCACCTACTAATTTAATCCCTGATGTATAATCTTTTAATAAAATAGCAACAGTGCTTCCAACAATCATACCGATTAAAAGGTTAGGTATTTTAGGGGATAGTTTTTTAATACCGATAGCTGTTAATAAAGTGATCAAGGCAATGAGTATAAGATAAAAATTAATTCCCCCCACCCCTTGATATAAATCAACCCACGTATGAAGAAATGACTCGCCTTTAGGAACAAAAATACCAGTTATATGTTTCATTTGGCTGGTTGCGATTAAAATTGCAGCCCCTGCTGTAAAACCAATGACAACGGTATGAGAAACAAAATTAACTAATGACCCTAGTCTAGCTAAACCGAATGCCAATTGATAAACACCGGCAAGAAAAGTAAGCGTTAATACGAGCGATAAGAATTCAGGAGTACCTGGTTCAGCATGGTGGCTGATAGCAGAAAAAACCACGATAGAAATTGCTGTTGTGGGGCCGGAAACTAAATGTAACGATGATCCAAATAACGCAGCCATAATGGGGGTAACCATTGCTGTATAGAGTCCATATTCAGGGGGTAGCCCTGCAATAGTTGCAAAAGCTACACCTTGGGGTAATACAATCACCGCACCCGTTAAGCCTGATAGGAAGTCAGCTTTAAGCGTCTTTTTTGTTACTAATTTGAACCAGATTAGAAAAGGAAAGAGAGAAGTAATATTCATTTAAGGTTTTCTATATTAAGAATGCATTAATAAATGAAAGGGATTCTAACCGATATGACAGAATCAAGATAGGCAGAGAAGATAATCATTCTAAATTTACAAGTGGGGTAAAACCTAACTTTTAACCACATTCTCCTGTTAGCAAAGGTGAATTCAACTTCTATAAATATCACTATGATATGTCTATCTTCCCCAAAAAGAAGAGATGTGTCAGAGATGAGAGATGGAGAGATGGGGAGATGGGGAGAGATGGGCGGAGAGATGGGTGTCCACATGGAATGGGGTCAGGTCTTGAAACAACATATCACATGATAACAAGACCTGACCCCGTTCAGTTC
>DQSN01000228.1 GCA_015663245.1 Leucothrix mucor | reverse complement strand
TTTCATGTTTTACATCCTTTGACGTGTTTAACTTGCTTAAGATTAGATTGAACAAACTATCTGTAATTTTTGTTTATCCGCCAGTGGAGTATAGTATTTTTTGTGGCGATATTCAAAAAAAAGGGTGTGTTTTTCGCCTACTTTTACCCCTAAATTGACTTTTTTACCAAAAAAACGTAAAAAACCGCATTTTATTTTGTTTTTTTACAACAAAAAAGGCAGCCACGAATGGCTGCCTTCTAAGTTACGAGGATAAAACAGGTTTACCCAAATTACCTAACGAAGTGTTTTGCCAACACGGTGGATCATCTCAATCTGAGCTTTTGCCGCATCTAACTCTGCCTGAATGGCTTCATAATCCAAATCTTCTGGATCTTTTCCACCCAAAGCATCTTCAGCACGTTGTTTTGCTGCCTCTGCCGCTTCCGCATCTAAATCTTCGGCACGTATCGCAGTATCTGCCAAGACAGTCACGCCACTTGGCTGGACTTCCATAATGCCACCTGCTACAAAAACAGATGCTTCGCCATCCTCTGTTAAGTAACGTAATTCACCAGATTTCAGAGTGGTTATAAGCTGAGTATGTTTGGGCATAATACCTAAGTCGCCCATTTCCCCTGGTGCAAATAACTCTTGCACATCCCCAGAAAAAATAGAATTTTCAGCACTCACCACATCCAAATACATTGTTGAAGCCATAATAGTTTACCTCGGTTTAAGATTTACTATCTTTCTCAACAGCTTCTTCAATACCACCAACCATATAGAATGATTGCTCTGCCAAGTGATCATATTCACCTGCAAGGATACCTTTAAAGCCTGACAATGTATCAGCTAGAGAAACATACTTACCAGGCGAGCCTGTAAATACTTCTGCAACATGGAATGGCTGAGATAGGAAGCGCTGGATACGACGTGCACGTGCAACAGCTTGCTTGTCTTCTTCTGACAACTCATCCATACCTAGGATTGCAATGATATCTTGTAGCTCTTTATAACGTTGCAATACGCCCTGCACACCACGAGCAATAGCGTAATGCTCTTCACCAATGATCAATGGATCTAGCTGACGCGACGATGAATCCAAAGGATCAACCGCAGGATAAATACCCAACTCAGCGATATTACGTGAAAGTACCAATGTCGCATCTAAGTGAGCAAATGTTGTTGCTGGAGATGGATCAGTCAAGTCATCCGCAGGTACGTATACCGCTTGGAATGAAGTAATAGAACCTTTCTTAGTCGAAGTAATACGCTCCTGAAGTGCGCCCATTTCTTCTGCTAACGTAGGCTGGTAACCTACCGCAGATGGCATACGTCCAAGTAGTGCAGATACCTCTGTACCCGCCAAGGTATAACGATAGATGTTATCAATAAACATCAAAACGTCACGACCATCATCACGGAAGCTTTCCGCTATGGTTAGACCTGTTAGAGCAACACGCAATCTATTTCCTGGAGGCTCATTCATCTGCCCGTAAACTAGAGCAACTTTATCAAGCACTCCACCTTCTTCCATCTCGTAGTAGAAGTCATTTCCTTCACGAGTACGCTCACCAACACCTGCAAATACCGAAAGACCACTATGCTCTTTCGCGATGTTATTGATTAGCTCCATCAATGTTACGGTTTTACCAACACCCGCACCACCGAACAAACCAATTTTACCACCCTTTGCAATCGGCATTACTAAGTCGATTACTTTGATACCTGTTTCCAAAATATCGAGCGATGCTGCCAACTCTTCATAAGACGGTGGAGCACGATGAATCGGCATATATTTATCCGTTTCAACATCACCTGCCATATCAATAGGCTCGCCCAGAACATTCATGATTCGACCTAATGTACCTTCCCCAACAGGCACCTGAATAGGAGAGCCAGTATTAATCGCCTCCATTCCACGCTTTAGGCCTTCAGCCTCACCCATTGCAACAGTACGAACGATACCATCACCTAACTGACCTTGTACTTCTAGTGTAAGACCGTTTTGGCCTGCAACCGTCAAGGCATCATATACCGCTGGCACTGCATCACGTGGAAACTCCACATCAACTACAGGTCCTATAATTTGTACGACACTTCCAGTACTCATTTTCTTAGTACCCCTTAATAAATAATTTATTCAACCGCTGCAGCACCTGAAACAATCTCAGATATTTCCTGCGTAATAGATGCTTGACGTGCTTTGTTGTATTTAAGCTTTAACCTATCAATCATGTCAGCTGCATTATCTGTTGCACTTTTCATAGCAACCATTCTAGCGGACATTTCACAAGCGATATTCTCAACAATCGCCTGATAGATAAGTGACTCAATATAACGCGTCATTAAGGCATCAATAACAGCCTTTGACTCTGGCTCGTAAAGGTAATCCCACTGATAATTTAATTCTTCAAGCTCCGCAGGAACTATTGGAATTAACTGACCAACTGTTGGCTTCTGAGTCATGCTATTCACAAACTCATTTTCAACCAAAAATAGGCGATCAATTTTACCTTCATTGTATGCATCTAACATTACTTTAATGGTTCCCACCATCTCCGCAATACTTGGCCGATCACCCATCTGGATGGTTTCAGCAACAACGCCGAAGCGTCTAAATGCACCCAAAGCTTTAGAGCCAAAAACAGCAATATCAACTTCGACATTTTGTTCTTTCCACTTTGCCATATCTTGCAAAGCTGCTTTGAAAAGGTTGCCATTAAGACCACCGCACAAACCACGATCAGTAGAAACGATGATGTAACCCACACGTTTTACATTTTCGCGCTCTTGAGTGTAAGGGTGCTTATATTCAAGCTGCCCGTTAGCCATATGACTAACAACTTTACGCATCTTATCCGCGTAAGGACGAGATGCTTCCATCCTGTCTCTTGCGCGACGCATCTTAGATGCCGCAACCATTTCCATCGCTTTGGTAATCTTTCGAGTATTTTGAATACTACCAATTTGCGAACGTATTTCTTTAAGACCTGCCATGGGACTATCCTCCCGTTACCAAGTACTTGTCGATTTGAAGTTCTCAAGAATACCACGCATTTCATCTGCAATTTCATCATTGAAATCGCCCGACTCATTGATCGTGTCTAAGAAATCAGACTTATCAGAGCGAAGATGCGCTAGCATTGCTGCTTCAAAAGCACTTACTTTATTGACGTCAACATCATCCAAAAAGCCTTCGTTTGCTGCAAAAAGCGTAAAGGCTAATTCAGCAGTTGAAAGTGGAGAGTACTGAGGCTGATTCATAAGAGCTGTAACACGTTCACCGCGCTCCAACTGCTTACGAGTACCTTCATCCAGATCAGATGCAAACTGCGAGAATGCCGCTAATTCACGATACTGAGCTAAATCAAGACGAACTCCACCACCCAATTTCTTGATGATAGTAGTCTGCGCCGAACCACCCACACGAGATACTGACAAACCAGCATCAATCGCAGGACGATTACCTGAGTTAAATAAATCAGTATCTAGGAAGATTTGCCCATCCGTGATTGAGATTACGTTCGTTGCAACGAATGCAGAAACGTCACCCTCTTGGGTCTCAATAATTGGATATGCAGTTAACGAACCCGTTGTACCCGTCACTTCTCCATTCGTCATACGCTCAACATAAGCCTCGCATACACGTGAAGAACGCTCTAGTAGACGAGAATGTAAGAAGAAAACATCACCAGGATATGCTTCACGCCCAGGAGGACGACGAAGTAAAAGTGATACTTGACGATAAGCCCAAGCTTGCTTCGTTAAATCATCATATATAATGAGAGCATTCTCACCACGATCACGGAAGTACTCACCCATTGCTGTACCAGCATATGGCGCAAGATACTGCATTGACGCAGGATCAGATGCATTGGCAGCTACAACAATCGTGTAGTCCATCGCACCAAATTCTTCTAATTTACGTACAACAGCCGCAACAGAAGAAGCCTTCTGACCAACCGCAACATAAATACATTTTACGTCTTTACCTTTCTGGTTGATGATCGCATCGATTGCTACCGCAGTCTTGCCAGTTTGACGATCACCGATAATCAATTCACGCTGACCACGTCCAACAGGAACCATTGAGTCGAGTGCCTTGATACCAGTTTCCATTGGCTCATTAACCGATTGACGATCAATTACACCTGGAGCTTGACGTTCAATAGGACCCATTTGTGATGTTTCAATCGGCCCTTTGCCATCAATTGGCGAACCTAACGTATCAACAACACGTCCTAACAGCTCTGGACCTACTGGCACATCTAAGATGCGGCCTGTACATTTTACTGTATCGCCTTCTGTGATGCCTTTGTAGTCACCCAAGACTACCGCACCAACGGAATCACGTTCTAAATTCAAAGCCAATCCAAATGCGCCGTTAGAGAATTCAATCATCTCTCCTGACATTACATCCGATAAGCCGTGAATGCGCACAATACCATCCATTATCGAAACAATGGTACCCTCTGTGCGAGCTTCAGCGTCTGTCTCAAAGCTATCAATACGCTTCTTGATTAGATCACTGATTTCAGTCGGGTTAAGTTGCATTTACCTATCCTCTTTCTTCGTTCAAGGTCAAACAGCAGGCTAGTCAGCCATTGTCATTTTCATCTTTTTCAGACGACCTTGAATCGAACCATCTATTACTAAGTCACCAGCTTTAATGATTGCACCGCCTAGCAGTGCACCATCAACGCTGACCTTAAGCTTAACTTCACGTCCTAAGCGCTTCTTCAGAGCATCAGATATTGATTTCTCTTCCGCCTTAGTTAATTTCTTAGCCGACGTAACAATCGCTTCGACACTACCTTCCGCATCATCTTTCAACACTTCAAACAAAGCACTGATTTCAGGAAAAAGTTTTATACGATTATTATCTGCTAATGTTCTAACAAGGTTTTGCGCCTTATCATCCAACTTTTCATCACAAAGCTGAATGAAAGCTTCTGCACCTGCTTGCTTGGCCATTTTAGGTTTTGCTAATAATGCAACAACATCTGCATCATCGGCAATAGCACCCATAAAGCTCAGAGACTCTGACCACTCGGCCAAACTTCCTGATTCATTTGCCATTTCAAACACTGCACGAGCATAAGGACGGGCAGCAGTTGTCAATTCAGACATATTGCCCCCTATATTTGCGCGATAAGATCTTTCAGCGCAGTTTTATGTGCACTTGCATCAATCTCTTTGCCGACAATTTTACTTGCACCAGCAACCGCTAATTCTGAAACTTGCTTACGCAAACCATCTTTAGCACGATTAACTTCCTGATCTATCTCAGCCTGAGCGCCTGCAATAATGCGATCTGCTTCTTCAGTCGCTTTACCTTTAGACTCTTCAACTACCTGAGAGCTACGCGTCTCTGCTTGAGCAATAATCTCAGCCGCTTGTTGCTTGGCTTCGTTTACTACCTCTTCAGCACGCTTTTCAGCCATTTCCTGTTCTTGAAGTCCTTTTTCAGATGCAGCTAAACCGTCTGCAATCTTCTTTTGACGAGCTTCAAGCACAGCAGAAAGAGGCCCCCACAGATGCTTATTCACGAGCCATATTAGGATCGTAAAGGCAAGAACCTGTGCTATTAATGTGATTGTGATACTCACGTTATCTACCTCATTACTAAACTATAATTATGCCAACTCTATAAATTGGCGACCTAAAAACTAACCGTAGTTTTTTTATAGTCCAGCAATTGCAGCTTGCATAGCACCTACAAACGGGTTCGCAAATAAGAACCACATTGCGAATGCAAGGATGATGAATGGGAAAGACTCCATCAAACCAGCAAAGATGAACATGTTAGTCATCAACTGAGGACGCATTTCTGGTTGACGTGCAATACCTTCCAAGGTTTTTGCACATATAAGACCCCAACCAATCGCAGAACCTAGTCCAGCAGCAGCAAGAATTACACCAACACCAACAGCCGTATAAGCATAGATCTGAGCAATCATTTCAGCAGTCATTGCATATATCTCCTAAAGATTAAAAAATTAAAAACTATAAAAATAAAAAACGAAAATTTGTATCCTAGATCATTTTAGTGATCTGTTTCATGCGCCATACCTAAGTAAACAATGGTAAGCACCATGAAGATAAAGGCTTGCAAAGTAATAACCAATATATGGAAAATCAACCATGCCAAATCAAGCACAACTTGCAGTGGGAACCAAATTAATAAACCTGCGCTGATTGTTGCACCTAGCGTCAACAATGCGATCAACAAGAAAACCAACTCACCTGCAAACATGTTTCCGAACAAACGCAAACCAAGACTTAATGGCTTCGCAAGCTCTTCGATAAAGGTCATCACGATATTCGCTGGCACTGCCGCTTTACCGAAAGGATGAAACAAGAACATCTTTAAGTATCCCATTGGACCTTTGATCTTCAAGTTGTAATAAACCGTTAAAACAAATACTACTAACGCCATGGCTAAAGGAGTATTCAAGTCTGTTGTAGGTACAATCTTAAGGTAAGGAATACCAACACCAGCCGCTAAGGTAGGAATCAAATCAACAGGAATCAAATCCATGAAGTTCATTAACCAAACCCATAGAAATACAGTTAGTGCCAAAGGCGCTATTAAGGGGTTATGCCCAGGAAAAGAGTCCTTCACCTGCGTTTGTACAAACTCTAAAATCATTTCTACAAAATTTTGAAAACCACCTGGTACTCCTGATTCTAGACTGCCTTTAACTTTAAAGGCCATCCACATCATCACGCCACCCAGCAGAATACTAACAAAGATAGTATCCCAGTTAATCGTCCAAAAGCCTTCGCCCGTGTGTAAATTGGTCAGGTGGTGTTGTATATAGGCGACCGTACCTCCGCCGCTATCAGAATTCTCTGCCGACACGTTAAAATCCTCACTGAAATTTAAATTCTTTTATAGCTGTTAGCGATTAAGAAAACTCTTATCGAACAGCAACAACACCCGCGATCCACGCCACGACTGCTGTTAATACTAGAGGTATTGGATTAAAGCCTAGCGCCCCCATACCAACCCCGAACAGTACCAGCACCAACACAAATCGAAGCACTGCACTGCCATATAAAATTCCCATTGCTGTTTTTGGATCTTCTTCAGCGAGTTGCGTCGCCTTTATCACACTCAATCCAAGCGCCCAACTTACAAACAGACTTACAAAACCACCATACAGAGCCGCTGCTCCATGCATAGGGTCGCGCAGTGCAAACAAAGCTGCCATCACTGCGATAATAATTATTTGATATTTACGACTCTTTTTTGCCTTATTAACAACTTCATCAACTTCCGCTGTCATTGTCATCCTTACCAGTGTTTTCGTACCGCAAAAGCGCATGAATCCTTTTCATGCCACCTAAAAAACCCAACACTCCAAAAATCAACATGAAAATAGGCGTTGTTTCTAACCACTGATCAACGAAATAACCCAGCATCAAACCAGAGATAATCATTGATGCAAAAATATTACCCGCTCCTATATGAAGTAGCCCAGGATTGCTCGCTTTAGAATCATTCATTTGTAAGCACCTCCCTCACATAGTTAAAGATCGCGAGATACTAGCACTACCACTGGTCACACTCAATCAATTAATTAAGCGTTCGTTAATATTTTAATATTAACTATTAAACCAACTAATACCTTATGGGATAGATGAACGTTTTCTGTCAATCCAAACCAATATTCGCTTGATGATAAAGTACAAAAGCACGCCACTAAAATCAGCAATCCAATCCAAAACAGAGAAGCTTCGTTCTGGCGTATAATATTGCATAATTTCTATGCATGCTCCATATACCAACAGGGGTAGTCCCTTCCAAAACCAGAAAGGTTTACGAGAGGTTGAAAGATCAGCCAAAACAGCAAAACCAAAGAAAACAACAGCATGGATTAACTTATCACTCAAAGTAATGCCTGGAATGATATCCATATCCCGCGTGGCAACCCACATGCCTGCCAGCATTAAAAAGACAACTGAAAACCTTATTCCATGCTTAAAAAAGGGTATATTACGCAAATCACGCACAAACAGAATCAAACGATGCATTTATCCAACTACCTATATTATATTTTTATTTTTGCGAGACAATTATGCACGCTATTTTCAGAGCAATGCTTTTCAGCTAACGCTTTAAAAATTTTCGCTTAATAAAACCAACCGCTGCTTTAAAAACCCACATCAACAATATTTTATACAAAAACTTCTTCATCACTCCGATCCTTTTCTACATTTAATCAATTATTTAATAAACTACTGCGCTCAATAACAGCAAGCGCAGAGGGTAACATTTTTATTAAATCACAACAAAAACTAAAACCATCTATTAATTGTACGGGATCACCCCTTCCTTTCGATAAACATCATCGTTACAATCGGCAAGCATGGATGTATCACATATATTAGATGAGTTAAACAAACCCCAACGCGCTGCCGTTTCTGCAGAAGCCAAACCCGTACTAGTCCTTGCTGGCGCAGGTAGCGGAAAAACACGCGTGCTAGTACACCGCATTGCTTGGCTGATACAAGTTGAGAAAGTATCCCCCTTCGCCATTCTTTCGGTAACATTCACCAATAAAGCAGCCGCCGAAATGCGTGCACGTATTGAGCAACTACTAGGCTCACCCGTGGGCGGCATGTGGGTAGGTACATTCCACGGCTTGTCTCATCGCTTACTACGTCGTCACTGGCAAGAAGCCAAATTAACGCAATCCTTCCAAATTATTGACAGTGACGATCAACTACGCATGGTTAAACGTGTGATGCGCGGCTTAGAGCTAGATGAAAAAATCTGGCCAGCCAAACAATCACAGTGGTACATCAACAGCTGCAAAGATGAAGGCATACGCCCACAAAGTATTGAAGACAAAGGTGACAAAACCACCCGCCAACTCATCGAGATATACAGCACCTATGAAGCCGCTTGCCAGCGCGCTGGTGTTATCGACTTTGCCGAAATGCTACTACGCTCACTCGAACTGTTGCGCGACAACCCCGAACTATTGCAACATTATCAGCAGCGATTCAGACATATTCTTATTGATGAGTTTCAAGATACCAACGCCCTACAATATGCTTGGATTAGATTACTCTCAGGCGACTGCAACCCTCCTTTTGCCGTAGGTGATGACGATCAGTCCATCTATGGCTGGCGTGGTGCGCGCATTGAGAACATTCAAAACTTCTCTCGTGATTTTTCTGACACCAGCCTCATCAAACTCGAACAAAACTATCGCTCTTCAGGCAATATACTCAAAGCTGCCAACGCCGTGATTGCCAACAACGAAGGTCGCCTAGGCAAGAACCTTTGGACAGATCAAGGCGATGGCAACCTCATCCATCTTTATGCTGCCTTTAATGAACTTGATGAAGCGCGCTATTGTGCATCACGTATCGAAGAGTGGACGAACAAAGGCGGTGAAAATCAAGACTGCGCCATACTGTATCGCTCCAACGCCCAATCTCGTGTATTTGAAAGCATATTAAATGAGCATGCGATACCTTATAGAGTCTACGGTGGACAACGCTTTTTCGAGCGAGCGGAAATAAAAGACGCCCTCGCCTATCTGCGCCTAACCGCCAATCGACACGACGACCCTTCCTTTGAACGTGTTATCAATCAACCCACGCGTGGCATTGGCAACAAAACCGTCGATATTATTCGCGACCATGCCCGCAATCACGATAGCTCTATGTGGTTAGCCACAAAGTCGCTACTTCATGCCAATGCCTTCACCCCCCGCGCAGGCAATGCCGTCAATAGCTTCGCACAACTCATCAATAGCATGTCAGATGCCATTGCAGGACTATCACTTGACGAACAGGTTGAACACGTTATTGCCCAGTCCCAACTTAAAGAAAACTATCTAAAAAAAGAAAAGGGTGATATCGGCCAAACGCGTGTAGACAATCTCAATGAATTAATATCCGCCGCACAAGGCTTTAACTACAAGCCCGACGATGAACATGCAGATATGGACTTTCTCACCGCCTTTTTATCACACGCCTCATTAGAAGCTGGCGAAGGTCAAGCCAAAGCAGGTGATAACTGCGTACAGCTGATGACATTGCACGCCGCCAAAGGCTTAGAATTCCCCCTAGTCTTTTTAGTTGGTATGGAGGAAGGGCTTTTCCCCAGCGAACGCTCTATTGGCGAGTCGGGCAAACTCGAGGAAGAACGCCGTCTTTGCTACGTTGGCATTACCCGCGCAGAACAACAATTAGTGATCAGTTACGCAGAACAACGCAGGCTATACGGCAACACCACCTACGGCGCACCCTCACGTTTTCTGGATGAAATCCCCGAATCCGTCACCCATAGCATTCGCGCCAAAGTCACCGCTTGGCAGAACAACTTTCACACCCCAAAACCGAAACCATCGACTAAGATCAATGAAACAGGTATTAATATGGGTCAACGTGTCAGTCATGTGAAATTTGGCGAAGGCATCGTCACCGATGTTGAAGGCTCAGGCGACCATGCTCGCGTACAAGTAAATTTTGATTCAGAAGGAAGTAAATGGCTAGTTTTGGCTTATGCTAATTTGCAGATTTTATAAAAGCCTCTCCAATCATCTCTTCAAGTCCTAACTTAGTGACGTCTATGAAAGATAAAAAAACAAATCAAAGCCCACCCTGCTACGACATTATCATTGTCGGCGGCGGCATGGTGGGTGCAAGCCTCGCAATTGCCTTAAAACCATTAAAACTCAACGTTGCGCTTGTCGATGCATTCCCGCCAAGAGACAGCAAACACCCTGCTTATGATGATCGTGCTATCGCGCTTTCTTATGGATCTAGCTTAATTTATCAAGGTATGGGGATTTGGTCGAGCATCAAAGTCGATGTCACCAGCATCCAGAACATTCATGTTTCCGACCGTGGACATTTTGGTGCAACACGCTTATCTGCGACAAAAGAAAAGGTTGATGCTTTAGGCTACCTTGTCGAAGCTCGACTCCTTGGTAAACAATTATATAAGGAGCTGAATAATGATGCTGCTATCGAACACATTATCCCTGCTCGTGTTGAAGCACTAAAATATCACGATGATTATCTGGAAGTCTCCCTTAATAAAGATGGCGAAACTCAAACACTGCACTGCCAATTATTAGTCGCTTCCGATGGCACAAACTCTACTATCCGCACCCTTTCAGGCATTGGCACACAACGCTCTGACTATCATCAAGTAGGTATCATCGCCAACGTATCAACTGAAAAGCCTCATCAAAATCAAGCCTTCGAGCGCTTTACAGCAGATGGACCTATTGCTTTATTACCCATGTCAGATAATCGTTGTTCTTTAATATGGACAAAACCCACTGATAAAGCAGATGATATTTTAGCGTTGGATGACAAAGCCTTTTTACAAAAACTGGGGGAAGACTTTGGCTATCGTTTAGGTCGTTTCACTAAAGTTGGCAAACGCAGTTCATTCCCCTTTGCCTTATTACGCTCCGATCGCAACACCGCAGAACGCGTGGTACTTATTGGCAATGCCTCTCACACCATGCACCCCGTTGCTGGACAAGGTTTGAATTTGGCTTTACGTGATGTTGCCGTTTTGGCAGACTTATTGGCAAAACAGTCACCCCTCAACACCAAACAACTCTTACTTGATTACGAAGAAAAACGCGAACCAGACATTAACACCACAATTCGCTATACCGACTCACTGGTGAAGTTATTTTCCAATGATCTATTTTTATTAGGTCATGCCCGTGCCGCAGGTCTACTCGCCGTCGATCGTATCAGCCCCTTACGCAATTGGCTCACCGCACAAAGCATGGGTACAAAATACCGACAAGCACGCTTATCTCGTGGCTTACCCCTGAGCAATACACTTAGCAGTCACACAGGACATGCAAAACAATGAACGATAAAACAAGTAGCGCATCCTACGACCTCATCATTGTTGGTGGCGGCATGGTTGGCTCGACACTCTCCTGCTTATTGGCCGAAGGCTTTGCTAAAGATGCTCGTAAATCAAAAATGCGTATTGCCATTATTGAAGCCTTTGAACCCGCTGTTTTCGATGCTAGTAAAGCTTATGACTTACGCGTGTCTGCCATCAGCCGATTTTCACAACAAGTACTAGAGCAAGCTGGCGTATGGCAAAGCATACAAAGCAAACGCGTATCACCCTATAAGGCAATGCATGTATGGGATGCTACGGGGGAAGGCGAAATACACTTTAGTGCAGCCGAAATAGGCGCAAGTAACCTTGGTCATATTATCGAAAACCAAGTCATTCAGATTAGCCTTGCAGATCAAGCCAAAAGTAGCCCAAGCATAGACTGGCTTTGCCCTAACACACTCAAAGAATTAACACTCTCTGATGATTTAGCTGTCGCAACTTTGGATGATGGCACAACAATTAGTGCCCCCTTAATTATCGGCGCAGATGGCGCACGCTCACAACTGCGTGAGTTGGCTGATATCGAAGTCAATCGACAAGATTATGGACAGCAAGGCTTAGTTGCCGTTGTTAGCACAGAGAAATCAAACCAAGAAACAGCATGGCAACGCTTTATGCCATCAGGACCTCTGGCTTTTTTACCCCTCGCCGATGGCAACAGCTCCATTGTTTGGACATTACCTAGCGACCGCTGCCCTGCCTACTTAGCAATGGATGATGATAAATTCATGCAAACACTAAGCGAAGCACTTGACCATAAACTCGGCAAAGTCACCTCCGTTAGCAAACGTGCCGCTTTTCCTTTTTACGGAACCCAAGCCAAACAATACGTGAAACAACGTATCGCACTCATTGGTGATGCCGCCCACACCATCCACCCCTTAGCAGG
>DQSN01000202.1 GCA_015663245.1 Leucothrix mucor | reverse complement strand
TGATGAAGAAATTAAAGTAATTGTTTCATTCCACTTTATTAATGAAGAAGAAGCGCCAGGTATTAAGCAAGAGGGTGGTAATATAAACCGCTTATTAATGGATGTTGAAGTTGCTTGTTTGCCTAAAAATATTCCAGAGTTCATTGAAGTTGATATGATAAAATTAGAGCGTGGTCAGTCTATTCACTTGTCTGAGATTACTTTCCCTGAGAATGTTGTGTCTACACAGTTAAGTCATGGTGAAGAGCATAACTTAGCAGTAGTTACTATTTACTAAGTGGTAACTTCCATTTAGATTAAGAAAACCCTAAATAAGTTATATTTAGGGTTTTCTTTTATGGGAAGCTATAAAAAACTATAGGTCTCAGTTTATAAAGTGAGTAAATATTATGGCTAACACTGCCATACGATTAATCGTTGGCTTGGGTAATCCAGGCAATAAATATGATAAAACGCGTCATAATGCGGGCTTTTGGTTCGTTGATGAACTTGCAAGACGATATTCAGCAAGTTTTAAGCTAGAAAGCCGATTTTCTGGTGCGGTTAGTAAAGTCTCTATCGAAGGTCACACTGTCTGGTTACTAAAACCCACAACCTTTATGAACAATAGCGGTCTTGCGGCACGACAGCTTGCCTCCTTTTATAAAATCCCCGTTGAAAATATATTAGTCGTACATGATGAGCTGGATTTATCCGCTGGAGTTGTGCGTTTGAAGTTAAGCGGTGGGCATGGTGGACATAACGGCTTGCGTGACTTACATGCACATATGACAAAAGAATATTGGCGTTTACGTTTGGGTGTAGGACATCCAGGTGATCGAAACAAAGTGGTTGATTATGTTTTATCACAGCCTAGCAAAAATGAAGAAATAGAAATCTTACGCGGTATTGATCGTGCCACGGATGAGATTAAAATGATTTTAGATGGTGATATGCAAAAAGTGATGAACCAATTGCATACCGATCCATAAAATAGGAATACATATCATGGGTTTTAAATGCGGAATAGTAGGTTTACCAAATGTTGGAAAATCAACACTCTTTAATGCACTAACAAAAGCAGGTATACAGGCTGAAAACTATCCATTCTGCACGATTGAGCCGAATGTAGGCATTGTTCCTGTTCCAGACCCTCGTATGGACGCTTTGGCTGAAATTGTAAAACCTGAGCGCACCTTACCAACCACGATGGAATTTGTTGATATTGCAGGCTTGGTTGCAGGCGCTTCTAAAGGCGAAGGTTTAGGCAATAAGTTCTTAGCACATATTCGCGAAACAGACGCAATAGCACAGGTTGTACGCTGCTTTGATGACGATGATATTGTGCATGTTGATGGCAAAATAGACCCTGTCTCTGATATTGAAACAATCAACACAGAGCTAGCTTTAGCGGATTTAGATGCCGTTGAAAAGGCAATAAAACGTGTAATGCGTACCGCCAGATCAGGCAATAAAGAAGCAGTCGCACAGCTGGATTTGTATGAGCGTATGTATGAGCACCTAGGAGAAGGTCACTCTGCACGTTCATTTGAACTAACGGATGATGAAAAGTTGCTAGTTCGCGAATTACACCTCATATCTATCAAGCCAATATTGTTTGTCGCTAACGTCAGTGAAGATGGTTTTGAAAATAATTCATATCTTGATCAAGTCAGAGAGGTAGCCGCTAAAGAAAAGGCAGAAGTGGTTGCAGTATGCGCATCAATGGAAGCAGAAATGTCGCTACTAGATGATGATGAGCGTGATGAATTTCTCGAAGATCTAGGCTTAGAAGAACCAGGTTTAAATCGTGTAATTCGTTCTGGTTATGATCTACTTAGTTTACAGACATTCTTTACAGCAGGTGTAAAAGAAGTGCGCGCATGGACTGTTCACAATGGCGCGACAGCTCCTAATGGTGCTGGTCGTATACATACAGACTTTGAGCGTGGTTTTATTCGTGCAGAGGTTGTCGCTTATGATGACTTTATCGAATATAACGGTGAGCAAGGTGCCAAAGATGCAGGTAAATGGCGCTTAGAAGGCAAAGACTACATCCTCGTTGAAGGAGATGTTGTTCACTTTAGATTTAATGTATAGAGCTGCTGTTTAAACAATCGTTAGCCCGTTTTTCAAAGTATATAAAATTCACTATAGAATTATTGAAAGAGTGTTGACAGTTGGAGTAGCAGACTATATATTCTCGTTCCTCAGTAATTACTGATAAGGCTAAGGCTGCATAGCTCAGTTGGTTAGAGCACATCACTCATAATGATGGGGTCCCTAGTTCAAATCTAGGTGCAGCCACCATATTCTAAAAGGCTCTACAGGTTTTTCCTGTGGAGCCTTTTTTATTGGGTCGGGATAATATCGGGTAATTACTACTTTTATACTGATCACTTCATCACTCTTCACGAATATGCATATCCTCTTAATTCCACCCCAACTAAAAGTAATGATAGCAGGGCTGTTCAGCCTGATCTTAACAATGGGTGTTGCGCGTTTCTCTTACACACCACTGTTACCTGTAATGATGGATGAAACCTTCCTAACGGATGCTTCAGGCGGTTGGTTGGCGACGATTAATTATATGGGTTACATGAGTGGTGCATTGCTTGCTGCATCAATCAGTGATCTAAAGCTTAAAGACACTCTTTATCGTATTGGTTTATTGCGTCCTTGGTAAGCACCTCGCTTGCGTTCAATCATTATACTTTTAAATCTTCAATATAGAGTTGGTACAGCTTTGGTTCCATAATGGTATTAACAGGAGATTCTATCCGCTGTGTATCTTTGGCAAATACGGTGGCGGCTTGCATGGTGGCGCTATCGATAAATTTTGTGTCGATATCAAAAATAAAAGTTTCTGGAAAAGCGGTATTCTTTCGGGCGAGGTTAAAGCCCCATGCTCCAAAAGAGGGGACATTAACGTGGTAGCTGAGTGTTTGTTCAAATACATGGTCTAAAGTAGCGGCGATGCACCAAAAGGTCTGATGGGTGAAGAAGGGGGAGGAGCTTTGCGAAACCACGTAGCCATCGGTACTCATGCGTCTGGTGATCATTTTGTAAAACTCTTTGGAGTAGAGTTTATTTATGGCTTCGTTATGTGGGTCGGGCATGTCGATAATGACACGGTCGTATAGGATACCTGCTTGATTGATAAAGGTGAAAGCATCTTGATTGTAGATATGCACTTTTTTGTTGTTTAGGCTGTTTTGATTGAGCTTTGCCAGTTGATAGAGGTGTTGACCTAGGTAGGTCATTTCTGGGTCAATATCCACTAAGTCGATACGTTTTACATCATCATATTTGAGAATTTCACGCACGGCTAAACCATCACCACCGCCGAGTATGAGTATATTTTCTCGCTTGCCAGGTATTGAAAGCAGCGGGTGAACTAAGGACTCGTGATAGCGGTACTCATCGCGTGATGAGAATTGAATATGTCCATCAATAAAGAGGCGTTGATCGTTGTTGGTTTCCGATTTGGTGACGACTATTTTTTGATAAAGGGTTTGTTTTTCGTAAATGACTTGATCAAAGTAGAGATGTTTTTCTGCGTAGCTTGTTAATACCGTGCCGTAGATAGTAAAACCAATGAGCATTGCTAGAATGCTGAGGCTGATAATGGTGAGTAGTTTGCTGTTTTTAAGGTACTGGCGGAAGAAGTAAATATTGGTTAATGCAGTGAGGATATTGATAAGCCCGATTGCAAAAGAGGAGCGTACTAGTCCAAGTTGGGGTAATAAAAACAAGGGGAAGGCGACTGAGCCAATTAATGCGCCAAGATAGTCTAAGGACATGACATTGGCAATGGAGTCACGTGCGCTGTGTTTTTGTGTCAGTATGGCGGTTAAAATGGGTATTTCCATACCAACCAAGGTGCCTATTATTAATATTAGGCTGTACATAGTGACGTCGTATAAGGCACGCACCATGGGGAATGCCATAAATAGTAATATACTGCATACGCCACCGACTAAAGATATGGCAATTTCGACGGAGATGAAATTTTGTATATGATCATCATTTAAGAGTTTCGATAAATAAGAACCAACCCCCATGGCAAACATGAAAAAACCGATGGTGAGGGAGAATTGATAAACACTATTGCCGAGTAAGTAACTAGAAACGGTGCTAATAATTAACTCGTAGGCGATACCGCACAGTGCCACAATAAGAATGGATATGAGTAAAATACCTGTCTGTTTATTGGTGAGTTTACTATAGATGTCGTTGTTGTTTGATGTCATAGGTTTTGCTTTGTCTAAAAATAGAAAGCCCATCGTTCGTTAATACGAATGATGGGCTCCTGTCTAGCTGCTAAAGGCTTCCTAGCCTAAGCTAGACTAGGTAGATTTTGGGTTTGCTAGTATTGGTATGGGATTATTTCCCAGATGAAAAGCTTCCAGAACCTGCACGTGATTTTGCGCTAGGAGCTGATGATTTCTTGCTGGAGCTAGAGCTACTTTTAGCCGCAGATTTTCTAGGTGGTGTGTTTGCGCCAGGTTTTGTGCCTGTTGAGCGTTGACGACCCATGATATTACCCATGAGCATTCCCATCATCATTCCCATCATCATGCCACCGAAAGGGCTTTCTGCTGAGCGTTCGCTATCAGATGCGATTAGCTTTTGCTTGTCGCCATCAATTTCAACTTTAAAGACTTGTGCTTCGCCACTGTCCTTTAGTTTATTGACGTTTTCATCATGGAAACCAATGAATGAGCCATCTTTTTCAGCGGTAACACCTAATGTCTTAGAATAAACTTTAGGCTCCGTTGCGTTTAAAGTGTCAGCTAAAGAAAGTGCAAAGTCGCCCATTGCTTTTTCTTTTGTGGTATCGCTGTGCTTAGTCTCAAATGCTTTTAGCTCATCTGCTGATATTTTTAGAATTTGCTCTAAATTAGCTTTTGGTGCTGGCTCTCCGCCGCCACAAGCTGTGAATAATAAAACACTTAGGCTAGAGGTGATCAGTAGTTGCTTTACAGATTTCATTTTGTTTCTCTTATTAATTTAGTTATGAATATGTTTAACGATAAAGTGAATAGTGTTTTTCATCTACTCCATCATCGTAGTAGTCACTTAGTGTTCCACTATGGGAAAAGCCCGATTGTAGCAAAGGTGCTTCAATATTAGTAAAGTTACTAGGAAAAGAAAGGAATATTACGCGTGCGTCATCGGCTTGAACTGCATTAATGCCGACTTGAATATCATCTGCGGTTAGTGGTGCTTCACCTTCATCATGCCAGCTAAAGCTGTAAGCATCATCGGTTTCTGAAATTTCAAAAACACCATCAAACTGCACATTGCAGTGATCGTCGGCGATATTGCTTGTCACTTTATCTTTTAAATGCATGCCGAGAATAATTTGTGCTTCGCCAGCATCGTAAAAGTCTTTGTGGGTAATTTCAATCTTCATACCTAAAGATTGATAGAGGTGTAATGCTGCGGCATAAATTGCACCATCTTCAGGATCAACATAATCACTGACTTTAACAAATAATTTGCGACCACCTTTCTCTTTGATAAGATCAATGATCTCGGTAAGCATTTTTCTACCATGACCTTTGTTGGTATGTTCATCGCTAATATAAGTCCATGATAGCCAGTAGCTATCTTCGCAAGCGGGTGGAATTGAATAACCCGTTACACCGATGATCTCGCCATCAATTTCATAGACATAGCTATCATAAGTGCCGCCAATTTCTCGGTAGCCAGCTTCTGCTGCTTCTGCATCATCTTCGTCGTGTGAGTCGATAATGGCGACAACCTTATCAATATCATCGCTTTGCATTTCACGTAAATTTTTCACTACTTATTCCTTAACTAAACCGCGTAAATGGGTATTAATATCTGTGCGTATAGGTTGAAAGGCAGCTTTGAGTACATCAACTGCTTTTTCTGGATGTGTTTCGCCGCACATAAAAATATCCAGTGCGGCATAGCCTCGTTCGGGCCATGTATGGATACTGATATGTGACTCGGCAAGTACCGCTACACCAGAGACTCCGCCATTGGGTGTGAAGTGGTGCAGGTGAATATGGAGCAGGGTAGCGCCTGCACTTTTTATTGCATCACGCAGGGTTTTTTCGATAAAGGCAATATTATCTAAGTGCTGACAATCCCAAAAATCCAGAATGAGATGTCTCCCTGCAAAGGTTTCACCGTCGCGTACAATAAATAAATCTTCGTTATTTTGCTGTTTGTCTTTGTCGATATAGTGTTGCCACGCTTGTTGAGTCACAGTGTCTCTTATAAGTTTTGTTATGTTAAATTACCTGAGGTTGCCATTGTGATAGCTTGGAGCAATCAATATCAATTTTCCACTGACGAACCGCATCTGCTAGATTCTTTAATATGGGAGCGGCTTTGAGTATTTTCAAATATTGTTGACGAGGAATATTTTCTGCACCCATGCTCATCAGGTGAGGATTTTCAATTTGACAGTCGATAAGCGCACAGCCCCACTGTTGAACTTGTTTGGCTAGAGCGACAAAAGCTATTTTCGAGGTATCGCTTTCGGTGCTAAACATTGATTCACCACTAAATACGTTGCCTGTATCGACACCATAAAGCCCGCCGACTAGCTCATCTTTGCTATTCCATACTTCAACAGAGTGAGCAATACCTAGTTTATGTAAGGTATTATAAGCATTGAACATATCATCTGTGATCCAAGTGCCTACGCTATAACTACGTGGTGCAGCACAAGCTCGTACAACATCAGCAAAGCAATGATCGAAGCTAATGCGATAGCCTTTATTGCGCATTGTTTTACGCAAGCTACGGCGGATATTTATCTTGTGAGGATAAAGTACCGCACGAGGGTCGGGAGACCACCAGTAGATAGGTTCGTCGGGGCTAAACCACGGAAAAATTCCTGTCTTATAGGCATTTATTAAGCGTTCTGCCGATAAATCACCGCCCATTGCTAAGAGACCGTTTGGCTCCAACCATGCCATATCAGCAGGTGGAAATGGCTCATCACTGCTATTCGCATCCAGCAGTGTTAAATAGGGTTCGTTGTTTTCAGTCACAGTTAATTAAGCCTTTAGCTTTCAGCAAGCTGATCTAAATATTTTTCAGCATCAAGTGCTGCCATACAGCCTGTGCCTGCAGATGTAATTGCTTGGCGATAAACATGATCCATCACATCACCTGCGGCATAGATACCTTCAACACTGGTTTGAGTAGCATTGCCTGACGTGCCGCTATTGACGGTGATATAGCCATTGACCATATCGAGCTGGTCTTTAAAAATACCTGTATTTGGCTTGTGCCCAATAGCAATGAAAATACCATGTACATCAATATTTTGAACTTCATCTGTTTTAACATTTTTGATGCGCATGCCTGTTACGCCAGCATCATCGCCTAAGACTTCTTCTAAGGTATTGTCCCACATAATGGTGATATTACCATTCTTAGCTTTTTCTTTGATTTGATCTTGCAAGATTTTTTCTGAGCGTAGCGAGTCACGACGATGCACCAGAATGACCTCATCGGCGATGTTAGAGAGGTATAGCGCTTCTTCTACAGCGGTATTACCACCTCCAATAACAGCTACTTTTTGATTGCGATAAAAGAAGCCATCACAAGTAGCGCAAGCTGAAACACCACGACCTTTAAATTTTTCCTCTGACTCTAAGCCAAGATACATGGCTGATGCACCTGTAGAAATGATTAAAGCATCACAGGTATAGTCTTTATTACCCTTAAGTTTAAAAGGGCGCGAGCTAAAATCAACGCTATTGATATGATCAAAAATAATTTCGGTATCAAAACGCTCAGCGTGTTTTTTCATGCGCTCCATAAGGTCGGGACCTTGTACGCCATCATTATCGCCAGGCCAGTTATCAACATCTGTTGTTGTCATTAGTTGACCGCCTTGTTCCATGCCTGTAATCATTACAGGGTCAAGGTTAGCGCGTGCGGCATAGACTGCGGCTGTATAGCCAGAAGGGCCAGAGCCGAGGATTAATAGTCGGCTGTGCTTTGTATCGTTAGTGGTTTCGCTCATGAAAATTCTCCAGAATTTTGTTACACGCTATAGCAATCGCTGAATGAGTTAGCGATGATTGTGTTGAAATAATGCCAGCTATGCTAAGGAATGATTGACTCAAGGTAAAGTGACAGTTGTAATAATTTGCTGTTTTAGTGCTTATATTCAGTTTTTTTTTAGTTCAAAACCCTTTATAATCAAACGGATCTCGATATTTCATAATCTATAGTATGCAGTTTTATCCGACTAATAGAAAAAGTATTCTAAACTCTAGTTCCAAATAGCTTATGTTATTGTTTCTTTTGCTATGGAACTTTTGAATAAGTTTTGTTCTAATTAACGTGGGAAATATGGGGCAGGAATACTTGGAAGTCTGTCCGAGGTGTAAGGAATATTACTTCATAGTGTTCCTTCATGAATCATTTGTAACGTCGCTATGGCGTTATATTTCTATCAGGGACGATAGTATGAGCGCAAATGTTAAAAATCAGGGGAATGATTTTGTCTGAAGAAAAAATAAATTTAAACGCCCAAAAACGAGTTAGTTTGCAACAAACGAGCATCTTGTTTTTCTCGGGTATTACTGCCGTTATCTTATTAGCTTTATTAACTTATCATCCTTCTGATCCTGGACTGTTTCATTATGATAGTAATGCGGGCGTACAGAATAAAGCAGGTCCTGCGGGCGCTTACTTAGCTGATATTTTAATGGGCTTTTTTGGCTATCTCTCTTATATCATTCCCATTGCTTTTTTAATGCTTGGCTTTTCACTATTTCGTCAGTCATCGGCTGAAAATGGTGGCATAAACATGTGGCTTACTGTTGGTGGTGCTTTTCTAGCTATGCTAGCTGGTTGTGGTTTGGTGACAATGCTTTGGCCTGAAAGTGATCTTATCTATAAAGCAGGGGGCTTGTTAGGTGTTGGCGTTGCTAAAGTATTTGTCTATCTGCTAGGACATTTTGGGGCGACATTATTGTTGTTCTCGGGGTTCTTTGCGGGTATTACTTTAATTGCCGATATTCCATGGTTGAAAATTGTGGATTATGTGGGTGAAAAAATACTGGACGGGTTTGAGCTTTTATTTGGCGATGGATCAGGCGACGATAAAGAAAAGTCTACAGATGTGAAGCTTGATACGGGTGAAGTGAAAAAATCCCCTTCAATGTTTGCCAAAATCGGTGCAAGTGCAGCGGGTCTTGCGGGTGGCGTGGTATTTCTAAAGAAAAAATCAAAAAACGAAGGCGAGGGTGATATACCTGTTATAGCAGATGTTGTGACAGATG
>DQSN01000116.1 GCA_015663245.1 Leucothrix mucor | reverse complement strand
ATGGTGAGGCGGTCGATCCTATTCAAGCTTTAATTGCGCCACAAATTTCAACGCATAAGCTGGCTTACATCAACGACATTAAACGTCGTCACCCTGATCTTTCAGTTATTTTAGATCGTTTTGCATGGTGGTTGAGTGCCGATATTAAAGCCTTTTTTGAAGCTATCAGTTGGTTTGAGCAGCAAGCGATTGAGCTAAAAAACATCATCCTGAAGAACCCTGATTTTGATGATTTATTGCTAAAGCTGTTCTTTTTACGCCAGCAGGTGGGTGATAAACGCTGTGAGAGTTTATTGCAAATTTTACAACATGATGGCTGGAAGGTTGCGCGTCCAAAAGGTTTTTTTATAAAGGATGTGTTGGAGACATATACAGTAAGCCCTGAGAAAACCCATGATCTTGTCCAGCCATTAACCCGATGGTTGGATACTGTTTTGAGCCTGCCTACCCGCGCCTTAAAACATCACATAAATGTGTTATCCGTTATTTTTCCTTCTACAACGGTGGAGCGTTTAGGTGAGCGGTGGTTAGGGATCAACGCTCTACCCGCAATGATTTCTTCACGACAAAAATCACTAGAAAAGCCTTGGTATGATTTACTAGACTCGGAAGAGGATTTTATAAAACGCCTCAAACAGAAAGTCCCGCAGTTTGAGGGCTTAAAACATGCTGAGTTTGATCCTAATAAATTTGTAAAAATATTGTTAATGTATGGAGATAACGCTAACATTTTCAAAAATTTACAAGACTTTATTCATGCCGCCAAGGTTGAAAAACAGCCGCTAGATTCTATATGGAAACACCCTGATTTAGCACTTTTTATAGCACGTTCTTGGTATAACAAAACGGAGCAGTTCGATGATGCATCCTTTAGACGCTGGCATAACTCCTTTCCTAAAATCGTAACGTTTATTAGCGCGGAACATCATTTAAAAAACCAGCAAAAGCGGCTACATTTGTTTGAGAGCATGTTTAAAAGTAACTCTTATCTTCTTAATCGCCTGATTTTTAATAATACTGAATCATTAACAGCTTTAGCCTTTATCAGTGATCGCTTAGATCACGCCTTAAATGAACCAAGGGCGACATATTTACTTGATAATTATTTGTTCTTTGCAAAAGACAAAATGCAATGGGAAGCGGATATTCCTTATTTACAAGTTTTGGTCGCCAACAGTATTAACTTCCCTTATTTCCATGATGCGAGCTGGGGTGATGTAAAAGCTATTAGCCGATATGAACCTGAAAATTTAATCTCCAGCTTAAACCGTTGGGGGGAAATAAATGCAGAGGATGGTGATGAGGATGGTGATGATTGGAATGAGAATTATCCCAATTTATTAAAAATTGCTGCATATCTTCACAAAGCTGGTTTTGGCGAAGTTGCGGATTATTTCGCGGATAAAAAACAGACCACGCTACTGGAAAAATGCCAACAAAAAGTGGCTGTTTTCAAAAGCATGAAGGTAGACATACCACTGCCAGAACGTTGCACGGCATCATCTTTGTGGGTCGAAAATTATCCTTACCCTTTGCAGGATAGCTTGCTACTGCTAAACACATATCATCACAATGCCCCAAAAGTAGCGGAGCAACAACTATCACAATACTTTCCTTCTAAGCATAAGTTAGAGCAGCAAATAAAGGTGTTACAACAAAAACTTACTGAGTCCGCTACAGATAAGGGCTTAGCATTGCGTTTAAACTCCTTACAGAAACGCCTCAGCACACCACCCCAAATACCCTCACCTGCTTTATTGCAGAAGCTGACCGACAAACTACATCATGCAGCCTATAGCGGGGTATTAAATCGCTGGCATGACTATTTATCAGAGAATTTAGAACAACGCTTTGCCGATGCTTTTGATTTGGGGAATCTACCGACCGACAGCTTAGGAGACCCTCGCCATCAAAGCAGCTTGATGGCTTTGTTATCATTATCTAAAGCCACGCAGAAAGTGGCTAAAAAAGTATTACAAGCACGCTTGCAAGCAGCACCTTGGGATTTGCGCGACGCAACAGAAAATCAACAGTTTTTACAGCTGATGACAAGCCAAGGAATTGATATTCAACCTTGGCTGGAAGGCATTGGCGAGTTGCAATATGAGGTGCAGGACAATGATGATAAGCCTTTATTATTATCGATAAGATTGGAAGATGACCCACTAGAAGTACTGCACATGGGTAGTCATTTTCAAACCTGCTTGAGCGCTAACAGTTTTAACTATTTTTCCGTTGTCGCCAATATGGCGGACATCAATAAACGTATTATTTATCTACGTGATCCGCGAGGAAAGATAATGGGGCGATGTTTGTTTGCGTTAAACGATGATGGTGATTTATTAAACTTCTGGGCGTATAGCCACTTAGGAGAAAGTGCTGTGCGTGAGGCAGTTGGTTTTTTCGCAAATAAGCTTGCCCTTGCAATGAAAACCAACCGTAGCAACACAGGCAAAGTATCTAAATTACTGGCGCATAAATGGTATAACGATGGCGCAGAATCTACCAGCGAGTCTAATGCTGATTTTCAGTTTGATGATGCGATTAAACAGCAGCTATTAACATCATCCTTTGAGCAAGCAACTGAAATCATCAGCGATCAATTTATGCTGGAAATGCCAAGACTAATGGTGGCACAGCATTTATTACGTTTATCAGCCTTTGAGAAACGCCCTGAGTTAAGTTTGATTATGCATAAACTTATCAAAGAAGAGGCGGTACTCGACAAAGAAATACGTTTTAACATGGCAAAGTATTTGCTCGCTTGCGACGAGCAAAATCTTGCTTATTCATGGGTGAAAGGCTTTCATTTTGGTGATTATGACTTGATGGTGAATCGTGACGAATATCCCAAGGAAGAAATAGAGTTGTTAATTGCTATTAGCCCTACGCTGGCTTATCGCGTATTGATACACTCACGAAGGATCAATAATATAATACATTATGAGTCCCGCAATAGTCCCGACAACGATGATATACGCTTGTGTTATTTAGGAAAAATCCATGAGTTACTATACCGCCCGCGCAAAGCAATTGAATGCTATCAGGCAGCGATTGAAACAAAAAAGATGATTCGAAAAAATATTAGTAAATTGAAAGATAAAATAGCTGCAATTGATATTGCTTAGAAGCACTCTGATTTCTTTAAAACCAATTAATCGGCAACGACACCCTTTAAAGCCGCTTGAGTAACACTTTCGTAATACTCGGGTAGCGGCTTATCCACTACACCATCAAGGCGTAGTTGTATCATGCGTATTGCTCCTCCAAAGATTGTGGAGGTTACTACCCATGGATCAATATCAATAAATTCTTGTTTCTCTATTCCCTTTATAACAATGTTTTGCATCGATAATAAAGGTGATGATGAATAACCCAATGACTCACTACTCAGAAACTCGGTATGTTTTGCATGAAATACAAAAGAGATTATATTTTTGTGCGTTTCTGTATGTTCAAATAATTGTCTGATTATCTCTTTACATTGCTCCATCGGCGAGTCCCACACATTCACAACGCCTTCAATCAACTCTTCAATTTCATTGTTGATATGATTGTATAAAGCTTTAGCAACGCCCTCTTTACCACCAAAGTGATTATAGATAGAGCCAATACTTACATCTGCCTGAGATTGTATTTGGTGGATCGATACCTTGTGATAACCACTATCGACAAACAGATCGAGTGCCGCAGTAAGAATTCTACAATCTAAGGGTTCTGGAACAGGGTTATCTTTCTTTAAATAAGGCATTTAATCAGTCTACTGAATGTATCATCAATTAGCAATTGACAGAAATGAACATTCATTCTACTGTACTTATTAGTATTTAAAAGATCATCAAAACTTATAGAGACCTTTGCACGAACCAAATGCCTCGATTTAAGAAAAATTTAGGAAAATGTCCGTCCTATTTTTTCAGCTCTATAGCGACTGCTTTCATCAGTCATTTGGTTCGTGCAAAGGTCTCTCGCAATAAAAGGAAAAACAATAATGAAGTGTCGCGCAGCAGTTGCATGGGAAGTTAAAAAGCCTTTAGTCATTGAAGAAGTGGAAGTGATGGGGCCGAAAGAAGGAGAGGTTTTAGTTAAAGTCATTGCCTCTGGCGTTTGTCATACTGATGCCTTCACCTTGTCAGGAGAAGATCCAGAAGGCTCTTTCCCTTGTATTCTAGGTCATGAAGGTGGTTGTGAAGTTGTAGAGCTAGGGGCTGGAGTAAAAGACTTAGAAGTAGGCGATCATGTTATTCCTTTGTACATTGCAGAATGCGGTGACTGTGAGTACTGTAACTCTACTAAATCTAACCTCTGCCAAACAATTGCACCGACTATCTGGACAGGCTATATGCCTGATGGCACGCGTCGTTTCTCTCAGAAAGGCAAAGATATTTTCCATTATATGGGGTGTTCAACGTTCTCTGAATATACCGTTGTACCTGAGATTGCCTTAGCAAAAATCAATAAAGCAGCACCATTAGATAAAGTCTGCTTACTGGGCTGTGGTGTAACAACAGGTATTGGCGCAGTATTAAATACCGCCAAGGTTGAAGCAGGTTCTACCGTTGCTGTCTTTGGATTGGGAGGCATTGGATTATCTTGTATTCAAGGTGCTGTGATGGCAGGCGCTGAACGTATTATTGGTATTGATATTAACCCTGATAAATTTGAGTTTGCTAAGCAACTCGGCTGTACTGACTTCGTTAATCCTAATGATATTGATGGTTCTTTTGTTGAGTACATGCAAGACACTTACAATGGCGGCCCTGATTACTCCTTCGAGTGTATTGGTAATGTACATGTCATGCGCGACGCTCTGGAATGTACGCATATGGGCTGGGGAGTTTCAACCGTCATTGGTGTTGCAGGAGCAGGTCAAGAAATTGCTACTCGACCCTTTAATTTAGTAGTAGGACGCACATGGATGGGAACTGCTTTTGGTGGCGTAAAAGGTCGTACAGAGTTACCAGCTTATGTTGATCGTTATATGGCGGGGGAAATTGAGTTAGACAGTCTTGTCACACACACGATGCCTCTGGATGACATCAATAAAGCGTTTGATTTGATGCACTCTGGCGAAAGCATCCGCTCTGTTATTATATTCTAGGAAGTATTTATGAGCAAACTACAAGAAATAGAAGCTGTTAAGGAATTTGGTGGCTGGTTAAAACGCTACACACACACATCAAGCAGTTGCCAGTGTGAAATGACATTTTCAGTTTACCTGCCGCCATTAGCAGAAACTGAAAATGTGCCTGCTGTGTATTGGCTTTCAGGCTTAACCTGTACCGATGATAATTTTCGTACCAAGGCAGGTGCACAACGATATGCATCTGAATTAGGTCTAGCTTTAATCATTCCCGATACTAGCCCACGTGGCGATGATGTCGCTGATAAGCCTGATCGTTATGACTTAGGCAAAGGCGCAGGTTTTTATGTGAATGCAACACAGGAACCTTGGTCTCAACATTATCAAATGTATGATTATGTGACCAAAGAATTGCCAGAGTTAATTGAAGCTAACTTCCCTGTTATAGCAGGATTACGCTCTGTAACAGGACATTCAATGGGTGGGCATGGTGCTTTAATCTGCGCACTTAAAAATCCAAAAATGTACAAATCCGTTTCAGCCTTTGCGCCCATCAACAATCCAATGGAGTGTAGCTGGGGACAAGGTTGTTTTAACGCGTATTTAGGTGATGATAAAACAACGTGGGAAGAATATGATGCAACTTGCTTGGTTCAAGCAGGTGCTGAGAAGCTACCTATGATGGTTGATCATGGATTAGGTGATGAATTTCTTGCAGAGCAACTTTATCCGCAAAACTTAGTTGCTGCCTGTAAAGAAAATAATTTTCCTATTACTTTAAGAAAACATGATGACTATGATCATAGCTATCATTTTATCGCCAGTTTCATTGGTGAGCATTTAGTTTTCCATGAAAAGGCACTACGTGCATAGGGAAACTCTGATCAAGTCCAATTATTTTATGCTGGCTAGAATTGCCCTGCTTCCCTCGAAGATCACCGTAATATTTAGTGCTTTGCTTGCAAATGACTTAAAAGTGCATGTGTAATAACTATTACGACTCACTTCGGAACAAATCAGAACAATTATATCTCAGCCTAATTCTAATCGACTTAATCAGAACCTCCATAAGAAATTGTTCATGTGATAGTTTTTATGGCAACATCTACTTTTCTATAAATTACAACTGAGCAAAACTATTGGCTCTCTAGTAAGAACAACTTGTACTTTAGTGCTTAGGACTTATAAAAAGGGGGTGTTATGCACAAGATCAGTAAGATGGTTGAGCAAGTAGGTGAAGCTGCTGTTGAGGTTTTCCATTTAGTTGGACTTTTTGTGATTGGTGGAACCGTTACATGGACCGCTATTCATGAATACCTACTGATCATGGAAAAACCTTTTGCCAATTTATCCGATATTTTATTGTTATTTATCTACCTAGAACTAGGTGCAATGGTTGGTATTTTCTTTAAAACCAAAAAACTCCCCGTTATATTCCTCTTATTTATCTCCATAACCGCCCTCACCCGCTACCTAGCCGTTGATTTAAAAACAATGGAAAGTGATCGCATGATTATTGTTGTCGGCGCAACGCTGTTAATAACCTTATCGGTATTAGTTTTAAGATTTAGTGAATATAAGTTTGGTGATGGTAGTGAGCATCGAGGTGATCATAAATAAAGTTTAATAATAACGGGGTGGATTCCACTGCTGCCGAGGCGTGTATTGCTCATAAGAATGAGGCTGGTTTAATAAGCCTGAGGTTTTTAAGAAGTAAAAACCTCCTGCTAATAATGATATAGCCAAGATACTGGCGAACATAATTTTTACGATACTGTAAGGGCGTTCACCATGAATTTTTCCATTACGCCCATTAATCACATAGCGATAGGTTTTACCACGGTATTTAAACGCCGCCGACCAGATGGGCAGTAACAAGTGTTTAAAAGTGGTGTCATGATATTGGGTATTAACACCTGCTACTCGCTGTTGATCTCCGCCAATATCACGCCGCACAGCATTATCAATATGATAATCCATGATATTTTTAGCCTGCATAAACCCTTGATCTACAGTGATTTGATATAGCTCACTGCGAAACCCGCTGAGGTACGACTCGGAATATGGCTCTAGCTGATGCAGATCCCATGGTGCTAGATGATCAATAATACTCCGTGGTAGCGTTTTACTTGCGCCAATCAAAATATCATCAAAATGTAAGGAAACATGACCTGACACTGGACGCCAACGTACCCTTGGTATCGAACGCACTTGCCGTACTCTGCGCCCATCTATCACGACATTAAAGACTTGGCGCTCATAATAAACCGTACCCCGTTGCCCTCGGTACGCATTCTCTGTATCACTATCGTAAGTCCAATACGGTAAGTAGACACCTGTTAGTTTCTCTTCACGTTTGGATATTTTTTTCAGCTCAGAGGGAGCAAACCACAAGCTGCCTATCCACTTATCGAAGGATGCTATCGCTTGCTCATCAGTGATAATAAAAGGCAGCAATGACTCAGGGTGAATAAACCGAGCATGCTCAGTGCTGGTAACCACGGGGGTTCCACAAAAGGGACAGTCCGCTGAAAACTCATTCTCTAGAGAAAATTGGGCAGCACAAGAAGGGCATTTGATAATGCCAACATCGCTTTGACTGTTGCCATTCTTTAAACACTCCAGCTCACGTAACGCGCTTTTAAAGTCATACTCTTTAATCTCCTGATAACTAACAGGAATAACATTTTGAAAGCCGCAATATTCGCAAATAAGCTCTTGTTTTTCAGGCGAGTAAATAAGATCTGCACCACATTGCTCACAGGGAAAGTGAGTCTGCGATAAAGAAGACTCCTCCCCTTCTGAGGAGGAGTGCGTATGAGAGTGATGGTGATTTTTTATTATTGAATTCACTACAGAAGACTATTTTATGATTTAGGCACAGGTGGTGGATTGTTACTAGCAGAGTGCTGTAATAACACTTTAAATGTCGAGTTTTCAGCTGCTTCTTGCCATTCAGGCATACCCGCTAGCCAAACTAATGTTGCCGCAGAAATAACGCCTTCGTTTATCATTTCGTTAATAACCGCAATAGAATGCGGCCCTGTTGCCTCATCATTTAAAGCCACATGCCAGCGATCACCAGGAATAGGCGGTGGCGCAGCATGAGTTGCACTGGGTGTCGTGGCAGGCTGAGTCATCGCATTTGACATCTGCTGCCCCATTGCAAGGCCGATTCCCATTTCCATTGCGCTTGCAGCTGAGCCACCACCTTCATTACTCAACGCTTCTGCCGCGTTATATTTAAGAAGCTTATCTAAATCACCCACCATGCCCATGCTAGTACGCTTATCTAAAGCTTCTTCAACTGCTGAGGGTAAGGATATATTACCGACCAATATTTTAGTTAGCTCAATACCATAATCATTAAACTCAGGGGCTATTCGCTTGGTAATAAATTTGCCTAGTTGATCATAATTTCCTGCTAAGTCTAGTATCGGAATATTGGCTTTACCCAAAATACTGGAATAGCGAGAAACAATAATATCACGTAGTTGATTACTAATTTCTGTCACTGAAAAGCGTCCATCAGTACCCAAAATCTCCATCAT
>DQSN01000196.1 GCA_015663245.1 Leucothrix mucor | reverse complement strand
CGACTTCGCGTTAATAATCGTTCTGTGAGTTATTGGAGCAGGGTGTGCATCGCGCATTAGCGGTGAAGCTTTTTAAAGAAGGAGATTTTAGTTTAGGTAAATCAGCAAAGTTGGCAAAGATGTCGATTGCTGAATTTATTGAGCATGTGAGTCAATTAGGAATCCCGACTGTTGATTTTGATGAAGAAGAGCTGGATCAGGAAATGGCTTTTTTAAACTCATGAGGAAGATAATTGTATCAGATGCTAGTCCGTTAATAGCGTTGGCAAAGTTAAATCAACTACGACTATTGCTGAATGCCTTTAGCTCTGTAGGGTGGGCAGTTTTTTTTGCCCACCCTTTTTAGGCAAGTCAGTGAGTTGGTGGGCAGAGAAGATTGCCCACCCTACAAATCTCGTTCCCGTGCTTAGGAAATTTAAAATGAGAATTTACTGTAAACATGACAAGTTGTCATTATAATGAAAGCATGTGAAAAATAAGGAGGGAAATATGCAAATAATACAAGTAGCGGAGCTTAAAGCGAGATTTTCAGATATTCTTAAACTGATTGTTGAGCAGAAAGAGGAGTACATTATTCAATATGGTCGTAAGCATAAAAGGGTTGCGGTACTTATTCCTTATGATACGTATGAAAAAAATAATCCTAGTATTAAGCTAGGGATTTTGAGCAAGCATGATTATAAGATTCATGATGATTTTGAAATTAGTACCGAAGAATTTTTAGGCTTGTGAGAAAATATATTGTTGATACGCATGTGTTGTTATGGACTCTTCTTGATCCCGATAGACTTTCGGACAACATATTGCAAGCCTATCAACAGGCGGATGAGATACAGGTGAGTAATATTAATTTTTGGGAAATCTCACTTAAGTACAAGCTTGGGAAGCTTGATCTTGGTGATTTGACACCAGATGATCTCCTTGTTGCAGCGGAGGAGAGTCACTTTAAAATAATAGAAATAGATTCAAAAATAATGGCAACAATGTATAAGCTTCCTTTAGGCAGTCATAAAGATCCATTCGATAGAGTACTTATTTGGTATGCCATTCAAAATAATATTCCGCTTATTGCAAAGGATAGCTTATTTGGACGGTATGAAGATGAAGGGCTTAAAATTGTAAAATAAGGCGGGTAACTTAATTATTTGGAACTTCCTTAGGCATTGCGATATTTTATCTACTTAACGATTGGTGCGTGGGACGCACCCTATATATAGGGACTTTGTGAGTGAAAAAAGCGGTTATTTTATTATCTGGCGGGATGGATTCTGTTACTTTGTTGGCGATTGCTAAACAACAGGGTTACGAGTGCCATGCTTTGAGTTTTCGTTATGGGCAACGCCATAGCTCGGAATTGGTGGCTGCGGAGCGTATTGCGACATCACAGAATATTGATCATAAAATTATTGATTTAGATTTGTCACGTTTTGGTGGTTCTGCACTTACTGATAATACTATCGATGTACCCACCAGTCCTTCCGAAGGTATCCCCCTTACTTATGTGCCTGCGCGTAATACGGTGTTTCTTTCGATTGCTTTGGCGTGGGCTGAGGTTTTAGAGGCGAGGTCTATTTTTATTGGTGTGAATGCGGTGGATTATTCAGGTTATCCTGATTGTCGCCCTGAGTTTATTAAGGCTTTTGAGAAAACAGCTAATTTAGCCACTAAAGCGGGTGTTGAGGGTGATAGCTTTAAAATTCATACACCCCTTATTGATTTGACCAAGGCTGATATTATTAAGCAAGGTCATGCGCTAGGGGTGGATTATTCTCAGACTGTTACCTGTTATCAGGCAGATCAGAAGGGGAGAGCCTGTGGCAAATGTGATGCTTGTTTATTGCGGATCAAGGGTTTTGAAGATGCAGGGTGTGATGATACGACAAGGTATGTGAAGAGATAATACCAATCAAAAATTTTATCGCTTCATGGTTAAGTTCGATTTGAGCCAAAGCCTTTATCCAGCCCGACCATCAACGCGTGGTTTTAGCAACATTGGCATATAAGCAATAAACAAAATACCAAAACTACTTGCCCATAGTATTTGAGATAAACCAATCCACATGCCGTAATAGCTACTGAAAAATAAAGGAAGCAGGACGCGGGTGACGGTACTTATTGCGAGTAATAAAAATACCAGTATCAGTATCTTTGGTGGATCAAATACATTTCTGCCTGTATGCCCAAGGGAGATGCGCGACATCATGCCAATTGTGATGAGTCCGATACCACCAACGGAAAAGCTATGCAGTACTAAGAAGGGTGAGATGCTAAAAAATAGGCTCAATGTTTTGAGTAAAAAGCCAAATACGATCCATATATAACCTAAATAAAGACTCCACAATAAAGATTTTTTCCATATATTGGGATGATACCAACCTACCAATCTTATGCTGTGTAATACGAGCAATAAGGCGGCAAGTATTAGAGTGATTAAGCTATTAGTGTCAATAATATCGGCGATAGCGAAGGCGAGAAAGAAGACTAAACTTGATAGATCTAACCAACGCCAGTTTTTTGGCTGAAAGGGAACGCCCACGCCCTTTTCTATGAAGAAGGGGATAACACGTCGTCCCATTGTGAAAATCAGCGCCAATAGTACATAAAATCCAGCATATAAACCGTAGTGTAGCCCCGCAGGCCAGATATCTAATAAGCCGAGGTAGAAAACAATATTGCTAATAAACATTAATGCCATTTTGCTGGGGAAGGCACTTTGATGCCATTGTTTTGCTTTTATAATGGGCAGGGCTGTTGCAATGGTGAGTATTAAGCCAAACAATAAATCAATAATAACTAAGATAATGATGCTATTTTGATCGAGTAAAAAAGGCAGTAAACGAGCTAGTAGCCACAGTAATAATAGTCCTAATAAAGGTTTGCCGTGTAGGGTTTGTATACCTGTCCAGTTTTTTATCGCCGTTAACAGAAAGCCTGCAGCAACGGCAAGACCGTAGCCAAAAACCATCTCATGGGCGTGCCAAAAAGTCGGTATATAACGAGGGTTGGGTAGTGACCAGCTAGTAAAATATAAGGCTCCCCAAAGGATCATAGCGAGACTGGCAAAGCCCATTGCTACCATAAAAAAAGGTCGAAAACCCAGTTGAAAAAAGGGGCTTTGTTGAGGTGCTTTTTCTTCAATTTGAAGCATATATTGGGAGTTCGCCTAAATATCTTTGGGAAAGTACCTGACTATAACACAAGGTTATAGAGTATTGCGTTGATATGTGTCAAAACTAGAGGGCATAAAAAAGCCCGCATAAAGCGAGCTTTTTATCTCTGAAAAATCAGAGGCTATCCAATTAAATAGATGGAGAGTTTACTTCTTTTCTACTGCTACCGCAGGAGCCGCTACGTTTGTAGTAGCTGGCATTGGAGCAGGAGCCGCGTTTGTTGTAGTAGCTGGTATTGGAGCAGGAACAGCCATCATCATAGGCGCTCTATTGATTGGAGCAAAACGGTATCCGTAAGGTGCTGGTGCTACAGCATAAGCTGGGTAAGAGTTACCCCAGTTCATAGGCATCCAGTGTGTGTTTCCACCGTTGCTATTCCAAGGCATTCTGAAGCCGTTGCCATTACTGCTGTTATTCCAAGGCATGGTGAAGTTGTTGCCACCATTATTGTTCCAAGGCATTTGGAAGCCATTACCACTGTTACTGTTCCAAGGCAT
>DQSN01000048.1 GCA_015663245.1 Leucothrix mucor | reverse complement strand
TGGTCGGGTTTGGGTTATTACGCTAGAGCGCGTAATTTACACAAAGCGGCAAAGCAAGTGTGTGAGGATTTTGCAGGGAAGTTTCCTGATAGTAGAGAGGCAATGGAGTCACTCGCGGGGGTAGGTCGCTCTACTGCGGCGGCTATTTTATCGATTGCTTTTGAGCAGTCTCATGCAATTTTAGATGGTAATGTAAAGCGCGTTTTAACTCGCTTTCATGCGGTGGAAGGTTGGACGGGAAAGTCGGCTGTTTTAAAACCGTTATGGGAGTTAGCGGAGCAACATCTGCCAGAAACTCGGCATCGAGATTATACGCAGGCGATGATGGATTTGGGTGCGACCTTGTGTACGCGTAGCAAACCACGTTGTGAGGCTTGCCCTTTACAGGCTGGCTGTATCGCCACGGCTCAAGGTAATATGACGGATTATCCTACGCCTAAAAAGAAAAAAACGACCCCTGAAAAACACACGATTATGTTGATATTACAAACCCCGCAACAGGAAGTATTTATGCAAAAGCGCCCTCCTACGGGTATCTGGGGTGGTTTGTGGTGCTTTCCTCAATTTGCGACACAAGCAGAGTTGGATGATTATTTGCAGGAGCAAAAACTAGACTCTCTATCATCTAACATGCTTGCTCCTTTTCAACATATTTTCAGCCACTTTCGTTTACACATTCAACCTTTAATTATTGAGGTAGAGTCCCCATTAATAGCAGGTGTGATGGAGGATGAGCAAAGCCTCTGGTATAACATCAATACAGAATTTGAAGGTGGCTTGGCGACTCCTGTACAGAAGTTATTAGATTATCTAGCAGCGCCAATCCCAAAATAACACTGCTTTGTAGCCTGTATGCAGCTCCGCGAAATACAGGAAGAGCGAGCATCACACTACCCCGTATTACGTAAACTGCATACGGGCTACAGAATATTTTTAGTATTTTATTTTTATAGGAATAACAACATGACACGAATGGTTAATTGCGTAAAGTTAGGCAAAGAAGCTCCAGGTCTTAATAGCCCTACTTACCCAGGCGATTTAGGACAACGTATTTTTGATGCGGTTTCTGAGGAGGCATGGAAAAGCTGGGTACAGCATCAAACCATGCTGATGAATGAGTATCGTTTAAGCCCTATTAACGCGAAGGATCGTAAGTTTTTAGAGGAAGAAATGGATAAGTTTTTCTTCGGTGATGGTCCTTCTAAAATTGAAGGGTTTGTACCCGAAGAAAAGAAGTAATATTTATGGCCTCCTCTTTTGCCCCTGCAACAGTCATCGAAAACCATCAATGGACTGAGCGATTATTTTCTCTAAAACTTGAGGCTGAACTTCAACCTTTTGTGGCAGGGCAGTTTGTGCGTTTACAGGTGATAATTGATGGTGAGCCATTGGCTAAATCTTACTCGTTGGTAAATTCTCCCAATGAAGATGACGCTGAAATTTATTTTAATATCGTCCCCGATGGTAAAGTTTCTACTGCATTAGGTGCTTTAAGAACAGGTGACAATATTGAAATATCTCAACCTGCTGTTGGCTTTTTTACGCTGGATGAAATCCCCGATGCAAAACATCTTTGGATGATGGCAACAGGTACTGGCTTAGGGCCTTATCTTTCTATTCTCAAGGAAGATACTATCTGGCAACGCTTTGAGAAAATCGTATTAGTTCATGCTGTGCCATTGGCAAAAGAGCTGGTTTATAGCGATTTAATCCAACAATTTCAGGATGAGCATCTCGATCAATTCCAGTTTTTATCTATTGTTAGCCAAGAAGAGCATGCGGATAGTTTGCGTGGTCGTATTCCTCATTTGATTGAGAGCAAACAATTGGAGGAAAAAACTGGCTTGGAGATAAGTCGTGAGAATTCTCACATTATGCTGTGTGGTAACAGCGGGATGTTGAATGACACTAAAAAATTATTAAAAGAGCAACGTGATATGGATCGGCATTTGCGACATAAAGCGGGGCATGTTTCTGCTGAACAGTATTTTTAGGTTTGCTTTAGTTACTATACCCCTTAGCGGCTCCGCTCAGGGAACTAGAAAAAATGCAGGGTTGGTAAGGAACGCCATCCACCATCCGCTGCTGAGTTATTTAATCACAAATAAAACATCGCCCTCAGCACTATAAGCAACACTCGCAATTTGCCTTGCTGCTGCAAGTAACTCTGGCATCACATAATCTGTGGTATTTACTTTTAAGACGGCACCTTCTGCTATCGCCTTTAAGCCCTGCTTTAACTCAAGCACGTGTAATGGGCAGGCGATACGGTCGATGGTTATTTCTTTTGCAAGTTTTGTTTCATCAATAGGGGTTGATATTGCTTCTGATTGATTCACTGTTGTCACTGCTTGGTGTGTCATTATTTTTCGCCTTATTTTAATGTTCTATTTTTACGCCAAGCGTTCCTAAAAAGATGCAATTAACGACGAATAACCGTGAATGTTATTTCTTTACTTTTTTGTATCTGCTTTAGTTTTTTGCCTTCGGCATCTATTACATTAATAACTGCATAGATCTTATGTTCACCACGGTCTAAGTTAGTTAAGTTGACCATTCGCAAGCCACCTTCTGCCATCTTTTTTCCATCTAGATACACGCTAAGGCTGTGTTTTGGTAATAACTTGGGCTTGAGTGATAGCATCACCGTTACATCGCCATCGTTAGCACGGATAGCTTGCTTGTCTTTTGGCGCAAGAATGGTGAATGTTGTATAGAGCTTTTTTTCTTTATTCTTTTTTGCTGTTGTTTCTCCTCGTTCTTCTGCCGTTAAAACGGGTTTATACAGCTTCCCATAGTCTTCGATGATAGTTAGCTGAGGAAGCTCAACCGTTTTCGCCTTAACCTCCTCTGGAGGAGAGTCACCATAATGTACATTACCTTTTGCATCTTTCCAGCTAAAAATTTCAGCACTTGCAAATGCTAAAAAAAATAACGAACTAATTGCTAATAATATCCAATAACGCATTTTAGTTGCCTTGTGTTTAAAATAAATAATGTCATTGCTGTCTTTTTATCCTGTTGCTTCACTCTGCTCAGGAAGCAACTGACACTTAATAAATATAATGAGCAATATGATGCTTCCACAAAAAAATGCTATTACTTCCCGATTAAGCTAAAAAAAGGGCAGAACTAAACGACTAATGGTAGTCTTACGCTATAAACTACAAATTACGATGGAGTCAGTACACAATGAATTTAAGTGAAAAACAATGGGGTGCGCTTACCCATGCAGCCGCTATACTCGGAATTATGCTTCCAATGGCACTGGTTTTAGGCCCGATGATTATGTGGATGGTGAGGAGAAATGACAGTGCATTTATTGATGCACAGGGTAAAGAAGCGGTGAATTTTCAGCTGACTATTTTGGTTACATCCTTTATTTTGGTCTTGCTTGGAGGCATCACGAAGATATTTTTTGCACTCTCGGCGGTGGTACTAGCTGTCGGCATGATATTTAGTGCAATTGCGGCTATAAATATTTATAAAGGTAAAGACTATCGCTATCCTTTTGCTGTTCGCCTTATTAAATAATTGAGATTAGGTACAGGCTGAATACAGTGATTACTAAGCTCACCCGACAACCTTTTAACTCCGCTCAGAGAACCAGCTCCCTGAGCGAAGTCGAAGGGTACGTATTTTACATATCTATAAAATACGCCCAAAACCCCATGAAAAGGCTTGTTTGAATTTATCCGTGCCACCGACTCTAACCCCGTGAAACATAAGCTCAGCCATTTTGGTTGAATCACGAATACGTGCCACATCGATCATTAACTCGGCATCGGCAATCAGTCGGTCTACGTCTTCCCCTGGGTAGCCAGCCCAGTATTTTAGATCATGCAAAAAACAGGCTGAATAGATATTTTTGTCACCCGTTATATCAGGCCACATGGTACAGCCATCACTCACAAAGCCCATTGCAGGCGGGTCTTTCTCTATTTTCTTCCATAAATCATCTAAACAATAAAACGCACAGATTTTTTTGATCTCCGCTAATGAAACATTTTTATTAACATCAGGTAACTTCATTATTTAGGCATCTGCCTCTGGTAAATATTGCATCCAATCATGGTCATTACCACCAATGGTAAAGAAGAAGGGATTGAGCAGAGAGTCTTTGGTGTTATAGAGTAAAGGGCTCATATCTGTTTTAACAAGACTGCCGCCAGCTTCATCAACAATACAATGGGCTGCGCCTGTATCCCATTCGGATGTCCACCATAAGCGTGGATATATATCGGCAACACCTTCTGCAACGTAGCACATCTTCAAGGAACTACCTGTTTGAATAAGCTCATGTTCACCAATACTTTCAAGGTATTTAAGCAAATCTCCTTTACTATGTGAGCGACTAACAGCGACCATTGGTTTATCGGGCAAAGCACGCACTGTAATTTTTTTGCCTTGCGTATCTTTACTATCCTTGTGCGCACCATGTCCTTTTGCGGCATAATAACTGGTATCAAATACTGGCGCATAAATCACCCCTAAAACAGATTTATGCTTGTGGATTAACGCGATATTTACGGTAAAACCATCGCGACGATTTACAAACTCAATCGTGCCATCTAAAGGATCAACCAACCAGTAAGTCTCCCACTTTGAACGCTCCTCAAAAGATAGTGCTGCTTCCTCTTCTGTCAAGATAGGAAAATCGCCTGCTAGTTTTCTTAACTCATCAATAATATGAGCATTAGCCGCCAAATCAGCTTCGGTGACGGGAGATTCATCGTCTTTATACTCAACCTCAAAACCACGGTTGAAGATCACCATTATTTTCTCGCCCGCTTCTAGCGCGATACGCTTAACATCGGGTAACAGCTTAGGTAATAATTCTTTTAGATCATTATTTATCATTTTATTATTGCTCTGTTAAGTCTGCTCTTTTAGCATTTTTTTAGCTAAAAACAAGGCGGCTAAACTACGCCCTTCGGAGAAATCATCACGTGCGATCAACGCATCCACATCATTGATATTCCATTTTACAACTTCCAACTCTTCTGGCTCATCACCTTCTTCTCTATGCGGTGTTAAATCTTGCGCGAGTATGATGTGAGTAATATGCCCCATATAACTTGGCGCAAGGCTCAACGCTTTCATCATGGTTAATTTAGCCGACTCATAACCCACTTCTTCCATGATCTCGCGATTAGCTGCTTCTAAAAAATCCTCCCCTGCTTCGACCTTGCCTTTAGGAAACCCCAGTTCATAAGTTTCTGTACCTGCCGCATACTCACGAATGAGCAACATGGTTTCATCATCCAACATTGGTACGATTAACACAGCACCATGACCTCGACGCACTAAACGCTCATATTCACGCTTTTCGCCATTTGAGAATTCTAAATCTAACGCTTCAATAGCAAATAAGCGGCTACTGGCAACCTCTGTTGTTTGATGTATAGTCGGCTTTTTCATGGAACTCCTAGGTGATATTTTGGCTGAAAAAATTTCTATAGATTGGAACGCTATCGAAACCGTCTTTCTGGATATGGATGGTACGCTACTTGATCTGCATTATGATAATCATTTTTGGCTAGAGTATGTGCCTATGCGCTATGCAAAAAAACATCAGATTAGTATCGGTGATGCTAAAACACAGTTAAAAACACGCTACCGCTCTATCCGAGGCACGCTTAACTGGTATTGTATCGATCATTGGAGTGAGCAGCTTGATATGGATATTTCCACACTCAAGCAAGAAACAGCTAGTCGCATTAAAGTCCGCGAACATGTGGAACAATTTCTTAGTTTTTTACAGCAACAAAAAAAGCACATTATACTCTTAACTAACGCTCATCCCAAAACCGTCGCTATTAAATTTCAACATACACCTATCGAGCAATATTTTGATAAAGTCATCACTTCACATAATATTGGTGTCGCCAAAGAGCAAGCTGGTTTCTGGGAGAAATTACATAGTCACATTGATTTTAAAAAAGAAAAAAGTTTATTTATTGATGACAGTTTAGAGGTGCTACGATCTGCCAAGCAATATAAGCTTGGGCATTTACTGGCTATTCATCAACCAGATTCGCAACAGAATGTGATGGATACAGCAGAGTTTACTGCGGTTGAGTGTTTTCGACAGTTATTTTAAGGCAGCCCCCATTCATCAAAATTAAATACATGTAATCAATCTTGCTTACTCAGCCCACAACCCCATATAAAAATCTTAGCTCTTATGTAATACCAATCCTAAATATATTTTTCTTTTAATTTTCAATAGGTCGATATTTTGTGACCCGTGTGGAGCTTGTGTAATACGGATTACAAAAACGCCTTTAAAAGCAACTCAGTGATTAATTTATTAGGATTGGTATAACTCACATCAAAAATAATACTTCTACATAAACATGGGTGCATTTGCTACTCTACACTTTTTTATCTCAACAGCTTATTTTTATAACAGGAAAAATCATGCAACGTATTTTTTTATTCATCCTCACCAATCTCGCGATTATGGTGCTTCTAACCATCATTCTTAGTGTTTTTGGAGTTTCACCAAAAAGCATGAGTGGCATCTTAATTATTGCACTCCTCTTTGGTATGGGTGGTTCGTTTATTTCTCTCGCCATATCAAAATGGATGGCAAAACGTGCAACAGGTTTAGAAATTATTGAAAACCCAACAAGCCCTAAAGAGAGATGGTTGGTTGACACAATACAAAAACAAGCTGATGCCGCAGGTATCGGTATGCCTGAAGTGGGGATTTTTCATTCTCCAGAAATGAATGCATTTGCTACAGGTATGAAACGTAATGATGCATTGGTTGCAGTGAGCACGGGCTTACTAGAGCAAATGAGCCAAGATGAAGTCGAAGCTGTGCTTGCTCACGAAGTCAGCCATATAGCCAATGGCGATATGATCACAATGGCATTACTACAAGGTGTTATCAATACCTTTGTTATCTTAGCAGCAAGACTAATTGCAGGTGCGATTAGCAGTGCGCTTGACGAGGATGGCGAAGGTGGCGAAGAAGGTTTAGGATGGTTTGCTCATATGGCGGTGGTGATTGTCTTAGAAATAATTTTTGGCATGTTAGCCTCTATCATCACCATGTGGTTCTCTCGTAAACGCGAGTTTCACGCCGATGCTGATGCCGCAAAATTGGTTGGGAATCACAAGATGATCGCAGCTTTAGAACGTCTTAAAGGCGACACCGAAGAGTCTCATCTACAAGGTGAAATGGCTGCATTCGGTATTGCACCAAAAGGAAGCTTTTCCGCTATATTTGCAACGCATCCGCCATTAGAAGCACGTATTGCAGCTTTGAAATAAAAAAGCTTTTTAACCGCTAACAGCCCCTGTACAAAAATATTTAACCGTTTTTTGCAGGGTTTTTTTTTGCGTAACAAATGATGCTTTGTTAAGTGTGGACGAACCTCACGGTTGATGACGAGTTAAATTATCAACGCCATATGGATTATATCCATTTCAACCCTGTCAAATATGGTCTGGTTCAATTTGTTGAAGACTGACCTTATTCAACCTTTCATGTTTTAGTAGAAAAAGGTGTTTATCCCTTATATTGGTGTAGTGATAATGTTTTACTCAACGTGAATGAACCACATGATTGATGATGTTCGCATTCGGCAGATGGTATGCCGTATACGTTTTGAGTATAAACTACAATTTATGGTCGGTATTTATCCGCCCTACGGAGCTGATGGTTGATCAGCCTATATCAAGTGCAACATGAAAAACATTACATTATTAATTATCTCTTCTTCTCTGTATTAAATAAGCTTTTACTCTCTGATCTCTCCCATATTCCTGAGAAATGAGTAAGAATAGCCTTTCCAAGGTAACCTTCCCTTCTAATTTTAAGATATGGTTTTGAAATACCAGACCCATTTACAAAGAAGAAACCAATATATAGATATTCATCACCCCCATAAATATCTACAACAGGTAAGTTTACATAAGACTTTACTTCAATTTTGTGCCTCGACAACTCAGGTGTTTGAGAAGTGCTACTTAAATAATTAAAATTTTCCAGCCCTTATATGTACAAAAGTTTTAATCATGCTATTAGTGTAGCTATACTGCCATCTCCTGCAACCCAAATGGTTACAAACTTACAACAAAACCTTCTCAATCCCCCCATCCATTACTTTCTTTACAAACTCTTTATTCCAGTCATCACCATGCAAATGCTTCATCATTTCGACCACGATATAGTCGGTTTCCATACCCATATCGTCTTGGTAGCGTGATAGTCCTTGTACGCAGGCGGGACAGTTGGTGAGGATTTTTGCTGTGCCTTTTTTGGCTTTTGTTTCGCCTGTTAATGATTGTAAGCTTTGCTCTAGGCTTTCTTGTTTACGGAAGCGTAGTTGGCTGGATATATCAGGTCTACTGACGGCAAAGGTTCCTGCTTCACCGCAGCATCTATCAGTTAGTGCTACATCCTGCCCCATCAAATCGGAGGTTAATTTTACAGGGTCGTAATTTTTAACGGGTGTATGACAGGGGTCGTGGTAAACGTAGTTCATGCCTTCCACGCCTTCTAGTTTTACATCTTTTTCTAGTAGGTATTCGTGAATATCTAATAAACGACAGCCTGGGAATATTTTTTCAAATTCGTATTTTAATAGCTGATCTAAGCAGGTTCCGCAGGATACCACCACGGTATTGATGTTCAGATAGCTGAGTGCTTGGGCGATGCGGTGGAATAAGACACGGTTATCGGTGGATATTTGCGTACCTTTTTCGAGATCGCCCCCTGCGTTTTGCGGATAACCGCAACAGAGGTAGCTAGGAGGTAGCACCGTGGTTGCGCCTGTTTCGTAGAGCATGGCGATGGTTGCCATGCCTACTTGTGAAAATAAGCGTTCGGAGCCACAACCAGGGAAATAGAAGACTGAATCACCGACTTTTTTACGCTTAGGATTACTTAAAATGGGAACGATATTCTCATCTTCCAAACCTAAAACTGCACGCGTAGTTCGCATTGGTACGCCAGCTGGTAGTGGTTTTTTCACAAACTGGATGATTTGTTCTTTTATAGCGGGTTGCCCTGTGGTGGCTTTGGGTATTTCCTTTTTTAACAAGCCAAGGGATTTAAATAGGTAATGCCCCATGCGCTGGCTGGCGAAACCTATTTGAATCATGCCCACTCGCATGAGTTTTATCATAGTGGGGTTGGTCATATTCAAGAACTTCATAGATACCCATGTCACCACACTGGTTTTCTTTTGCTTGCGATCACGCAATATACTTCGCATGCGGATGCTAACTTCGCCAAAGTCGATGTTGACGGGACATGGGTTCAGGCATTTATGACAAACTGTACAATGATCGGCAACATCATTCATTTCTTCAAAGTGATGCAGGGAGATTCCGCGGCGCGTTTGCTCTTCATAGAGAAACGCTTCTAGCATTAAGCCTGTGCCTAATATTTTATTACGTGGTGAATAAAGCAGGTTTGCCCGTGGGATATGCGTGTTACACACAGGTTTGCATTTACCACAGCGCAAGCAGTCTTTGATGTCATCATTAAGTGCGCCCAACTCATTGTGCTCTAACAATAAAGCTTCACGCTCGACTAGGCGTAAGGATGGTGTATAGGCATTCTGTAAGCCTGAGCCTGGCATCAATTTGCCACGGTTAAAATGCCCATCAGGATCGACTATTTTTTTATAAGCTGCAAAATCTTCAATGACTTTACCATCCAGATAATGCATTTTGGTTAGTCCTATTCCATGCTCGCCCGAGATGACACCATCTAGCTCATGCGCTAACACCATGACTTCATCTACGATACGCTCTGCCTCTTGCATCATCTCATAGTCGTGTGAATTTACAGGAATATTGGTATGAATATTACCATCACCTGCGTGCATATGCAGTGCGACAAACAAACGACTTGAGCGTACTTTTTGATGCACTTCTCGCAAGGTTTCACGCAAAGGCGCTAACTCACCACCGACAAAAATATCCTCCAGTGGCTTTTTGATTTCTTGACGATAGGAGATGACTAAATCGCGTCGTAACAGCAAATCAACGATACGATCATTGTCTTGCATTGCTGCCATGGCGGTTTCATTTAGCAGCTCTTTGCGCTCTATTGCCAAGGTGTCAAGGTTTTCTAAAACCGCGCTCCAACGCGCAGAAACACCATCAAGAAACTCAGTGGCAAATGCTTTTTTAGTTTCTAGTGTTTTTATATTAACTGCATCGGCATCATATTCGGAGCTTTTAAACAGCTCGGGGTTATTGCCACTAAAAGCGACCTTCATTGCCTCAATCAAACGTAATTTATTTTGCATTGATTGGCGTATATTAATTCGCTCAATACTCTCACTGTAACGTGACAAGTTATGCAGTGGGATAACGACATCTTCATTGATTTTAAACGCATTGGTATGTGCGGCAATCGCAGCTGTACGCGCACGATCTGCCCAAAATTTATGACGCTCTGAGGGGGTGATGGCGATAAAACCTTCTGCCTCACGCGCTTGTGCTAATTTAACCACTTGCTCAGTTGCTTCGATGACTTTCGCTTCATCATCGCCCACAATATCAGCGAGTAATAGCATTTTTGGCAGGCAACCACGCGCGGCTTTTGGGGTGTAGTTTACCGCTTTAATATAACGCTCATCCAAATGCTCTAAGCCTGATAGCAGCACCTTACCATTACTGTCCAAATAGTCTTTAATCTCGACGATAGCAGGCACAGCCGTTTTTAAGTCTGTGCCATAAAACTCTAAACACACCGTGCGTACTTGCTCTGGCATCCGATGTAAAATAAATTCTGCGGAGGTGATTAAACCATCGCAGCCTTCTTTTTGAACCCCAGGAAGACCGCCTAAAAACTTATCGGTAACGTCTTTACCCAAGCCTTCTTTACGGAAAAACTGTCCTGCAAAGGTTAATGTTTCAGGTTCGCCTTTTGCCGTCACACCATCTTTTTCAAAGCGGGTGACTTTAAATTGCACTTCTTCTTGGTCGTGAATTTTTCCCAAGTTGTGATTGATGCGCTCAACTGTTAACCAATCGGCATCGGGTGTTACCATCTTCCATGAGACTAAATTATCTAATGTCGTCCCCCACATAACGGCTTTTTTACCACCTGCATTCATGGCGACATTACCACCAATGGTTGAGGCATCTTGCGAGGTTGGGTCTACGGCAAAAACTAGCCCCGATGTATTGGCTTGATCGGAAACGCGACGAGTAATCACCCCTGCTCCTGCTCTAATCACAGGGACTTTTTGGTTCAAACCTAATAGATTATCTCGGTAGCTAATTTTGCTTAATGATTCTAGTTTTTCGGTATTGATGATCGCGCTCATGGCATCGAGAGGAATCGCGCCCCCTGTATAACCTGTTCCACCGCCGCGTGGAATAACGGTTAAGCCTAATTTAATACAGCATTGAACCAGTGCTGCAATTTCTTCTTCGGTATCAGGCGTAAGTACCACGAAGGGCAGTTCTACACGCCAGTCGGTGGCATCGGTTACATGCGAAACACGCGCCAATCCATCGAATAAGATATTGTCTTTAGGGGTTAATTTGCTAAATTTTCGTTTGGCTTTTTTACGCAGGTCATAATAATCCCCAAACCATTTAGAGAATTTTGCGATTGATTGCGAGCCAAGGTCGACCAGCTCTATCGTCAAAGCATTACCATCTGCACGTTCTTTGATACGTGCTAAGCGCTCTTCCATGGTGGATATTAAGGAGTAACGGCGCTTTTCATTATTCAGTAAATCATCCTGAATATAGGGGTTGCGCATAACCATCCACATATCCCCCAAAAGCTCTAATAGCATATGGGATGAAAGCCCTGTTTCTCTTGTCTCACGTAGTGTTTCAAGAATTTCCCACGCGCGCTTGCCTAAAACGCGAATAACGATTTCACGATCAGAGAAAGAGGTATAGTTATAGGGAATCTCGCGATATGGCTGAGATTGAGACTTACTCATACGATGTACCAACTTAGTATAAAGATAATTTGAAGAGGATGGTAAATTAGCATTTTATTATATACCAGAGCCTATTCCCCCTATTGTATACGGGATACTTAATTTATTGAACATAGCATGGTTACATCAATGAACCGTTGATGTCGCTTCCATGGGTTGAAGCTCTTCATTGATAAGCAACACGCCGATGCGCACATATTGCGATATATCGGTATAAGATGCCTCGGATTCCTCGGTATTATCGAGGTCAAACTCTTCTTCTGCACCAATACGCGAAAAGTCGGTAATTAAGTCTCGCGTATCCTCAGGAAGCTTACCAAAATCTTTGATGCCGCTCATTGCGATACCAAAAATAAAACCCCTGCACCATTCTTGTAATGCCGTGATTCTTGCCGCTAAGGGCTCATCATCTTCAGGCAAGCATAATTCAAAACGTAAGTTACTATCTTGCATTTGACTCTTTATATCATCAAACCAATCACCTAGTGACTTAATAACGTCTGCGGGTGGTAAGGTAGACTCTTCTATCTCACCCATGACCTGTTTTACCCATGTAAGCTTGTCGGCCGCAATATTTGCAACCAACATGCCTGATGCTATCGCATGGCTTTCTGCCACGTCATTGATGGCGTTAACGTTCAATAACATTGTTTGTATTTCGGGATACTCCATAGCTTACTTACCTTAATGCTGATAACGTGTTTTTTAAAAGATCGACTATACTATCATTATGTATTGCAAATAAATGCATTCTATAGATTTATTGACCCATCCCCCCGCTCAAAGCTATTATATACTTATGGAAAATTACACAACCGATTCACGATTAAAAGAGCAAGTTACTCAGTTAGAGGAAACGCTCACTTTGTTGCTATCTACCACTGAAAAGCTGTACGATGAAAACTCATCTCTCAAGGAGAGAGAGAAGCAGCTATTAACAGAGCGTGCTGAACTGCACAGTAAAAATGACAAAATTCGCTCGCAGGTTGAATCAATGATTAGTCGATTGAAAGCAATGGATAGCGTTTAAACCGACCTTGATATAGTAGTAGGCAGAGATAAAGCATTATGAGTGATGACAAAACAAAGAAGTCCATACCTATTTCCATCAGAATCCTTGATAAGGATTACATGGTTGCTTGCCCTTCAGGAGAGCAGAAATCACTTATTTCATCTGCAAGACAAGTTGATGAAAAAATGCGTGATATTCGTAAGTCAGGAAAAATAATTGGCTCGGAGCGTATCGCGGTCATTACCGCATTAAACCTTGCGCATGAGTTGAACACTGCTAGCGGTCAAGTACAATTTATCGACCAAGAAATCGTCAGTCGAGTCGATGAGTTACAACAAAGAATAGACGCTACTCTCGCACGCATTAATCCCTCCATCGAATGAGCACCGTAGCGTGATCAACAATATTCTAGTGGTTTGTATTGGTAATATTTGCCGTAGCCCTATGGGCGAAGGCTTGTTGCAAGAGAAACTGCCAGAAACGAAAATCTCATCGGCGGGTCTTTTTGCGATGGTTGATTACCCCGCCGACCCACACTCCATCAATTTAATGGCTGAAAAAGGCATTGATATTTCTTCACACCTTGCACAGCAAATTGATGAAGAGCTTGTGCATAATGCTGATCTTATTTTGACGATGGAAAAGCGCCATAACAAACTCATTCAATCAAAGTTTCTAGGTACAACTGGAAAGGTACATCTAATAGGCAAGTGGCTGGATGAACGTGAAATAGCGGACCCTGTTAACAAGGATGAACGTGCTTTTCGTATTGCAATGGAGAATATCGACAAGGGTCTTAGTTTGTGGGTAGAACAGATTAACAGATCAACCTGACAAGTAACTACCTACATCAATAACACGTTGCAGGCGTTGCGTTTCATCTTTTGCTAACATTTTATCAAGCAGAGACTGATAGCCTTCATACTCAGGTGGAAAGGTTGGTATCGGCGCCAACACATGCTGCATCATCAACTCCATTTCTGTAGAGCCGTGATAAGGCTTATCTCCCATGAGTAATTCATAAAAGATAATACCCAAGCTATAAATATCGGATGTTACACCTGATGGCTCATCAAGCGCACGCTCAGGACTGACATAGTACGGTGTACAATAAATTTCGTCTTCTCTTATAAACCCTGCCTCAACCAATAAATTAGTGGCTGTTCCGTAGTCATTTAGTGCTAAAGAGCCGTCATCACGTAACATGATATTGGCAGTCTTTAGATCGCGATGAATCAAACCTGCCTCATGAACAACATGCAAAGCATAAACGATCTCAAAAAACCATGTTAGTGCGTGTGGTAGAGGCAAGCGCTGATGCGCATTAAGGTTGTCACGCAGCGAGCCTTGCTCCATCAACTCCATAACTTGATAGATAGAACCATTAATGATGCCGCTATCATATATTCGCACTAAACGTGGTGTTTCAAGATTACTAAACTGCTTCAAATCTGATAAAAATTCTTCTCTGGATGCATCACTTAAATTGGTTAAATTATATTTATAACGCTTTATTGCAACTAGTTTTCCGTTGCGATCAACGGCTTTATAGACGGATGAATTCTCGCCATTATGTAATAGTTCCAATAAACGCCAATCGTGATGCTGAAAAGGATAATCTAATAGATGATTTTTCAAACCAATTAATACATCGACCTTGGCACATAAACTTCCCCATGAGCCTTTGAACTTAAAAAATCCAACACCCTCTTGCAAAGCATACTGCTCTACTTCTGGCTTATCACTCAACAACAATACCGTGGGGTTTGGTATATCCCACTTTATACGTCGCAGACACTCTGCCCCTGTTTCTACAGAAACAAAGCAGTCTATGAGAATAATGTCGTAAGATGACCATACAATATTCTGACAAATAACATTGTTATTATCATCCAGTTTAGAAAGAATACGTGTGAACTCATCCACGCCAAAGCTTCGGCATAGCAATGCCTCGACATCTTGGTCGACAATCTTCCCTTGTTCTATTAATGCAAAAGTGTAACTCACCTATCTCCTCATTTATCTATAGTGATCAAGGTATAGTGTAGAATACATACAGAAATTTTTCTCAGCCCTCCATCTATTATGTCTTTTCAATGCGAAATTAAAAACACCCCGCAATGCTCTCATCGCTTCAGTAAGCGGGTCTTTCAGTGAATACCACATAGATCCAGCATTGACTTTAATTAACGGCTAACGCATAATCGCGCGCTTGCGGGCATTTGCCCCTCCTTGCTCCGTGCCGTAAATGCATTGGGCTGCCTTAATCCAGAAGGAGATTTAAATTGAGACATTACGAAATTGTTGTTTTGATCCATCCTGACCAAAGCGAACAAGTTCCAGCTATGATCGACCGCTACAAAAAAGTAGTAGAAGATAGCAAAGGAACCATGCACAGATTAGAAGATTGGGGACGTCGTCCTCTTGCTTATCCTATCGACAAGCTACATAAAGCACACTATGTGCTAATGAATCTTGAATGTTCAGGTGATGCATTAAAAGAATTGGAAGACCTATTCCGTTTTAATGATGCTGTATTGCGTAACCTTACCATTCGTTCTGATGAAGCTGTTACAGAAGCTTCTCTCTTGAGCAAAGAGAAACAAGAAGCACGTCCTGCGCATAATCGCAACAGACGTTAATAATAGACTATTCAGGAGTTAAACTATGTCACGCAACTTTCGTCGTCAAAAGTTTTGCCGCTTCACTTCAGAAGGCGTCAAACAAATAGACTATAAAGACCTTGATACACTAAAAGCCTATATTACAGAAACAGGCAAAATTGTACCAAGCCGTGTTACAGGAACCAAAGCAAAGTACCAGCGTCAGTTAGCAACTGCTATCAAACGCGCTCGTTTCTTAGCTCTACTTCCTTACACTGATCAACACAAGTAAGTTAGAAGACCTTAATGATGGCCAGCTTTATAATGGCAGGTCGCAAACAGGCTGCATTTTTTATATTGCTGACTGCTTTGCTATCGCTAATAATCCCACCCGTGGG
>DQSN01000132.1 GCA_015663245.1 Leucothrix mucor | reverse complement strand
TTTGATGTGCCGTTTTTGGATACGATCTACATTGATAAGCCTTTGCAAAAGCATAATCTCATCCAAACTATTTCACGGGTAAATCGTAAGTTTGCAGGTAAAAAGAAAGGTTTGGTGGTTGATTATATTGGTATTAAAAACCAAATGAATCAAGCTTTGCTGATGTATTCTAAAAGTGATAAAAGCAATATTGAAGACATTGATCAGTCGCTGGCGACAGTGCGCGATCATCTGGATTTATTAGCAAGAATATTTCACACTTTTGATGCTTCTGATTACTTTTCAGGAGAGTCATTAGCGCAGTTGGAGTGTTTAAAGCGTGCGACTGAGTTTGTGCAAGAAACTGACAAGCAAGAAAAGCGTTTTATGGCATTAGTAAAGCGTTTGAAAGCGGCTTACGATATTTGCTCAGGTAGTGATGTGTTGAGTGACGACGAGCGAGATCATCTGCATTTTTATCTGGCGGTGCGTAGCTATTTGTTTAAGCTCACCAAAGGTAATGCGCCCGATAGCGCACAAATGAATGCGCGTGTACGTGAGATGGTAAAGCAAGCCCTGCAAAGCAATGGTGTGGAAGAAGTGTTTAAATTGGGTGAAGAAGCTGCCAGTAAAATCGATATTTTTGATGATGCTTATCTGGCTCGCTTGCAAGCTATCGAGCTTCCCAATACTAAAATCAAATTACTGCAACAGCTATTAGCCAAAGCAATATCTGATCTGAAAAAGGTGAATAAAGTACAGGGTGTGGATTTCTCAAAGAAATTTCGTGCCTTGGTTGAGCGATATAATGAGCGCGATGTGCAAGATAATGTTAACGAGGAGTTGACTGAAAACATACTCGACTTAATCCATAAAATACGCGAAGAGATAGACTCTGGTGATGAGTTGGGGATTAGCCTCGAAGAAAAAGCCTTTTACGATATTTTAAAAATGCTAACCGTAAAATATGGCTTTGAATATGCAGAAAATAAACTGCTGGAATTAGCTAAAGCCGTGAAAGTGCTGGTGGACAAAAAAGCTAAGTACGTGGACTGGAATGAACGAGCGGATATAAAAGCTGAGTTAAAGTTCGATTTAGTGATGTTGCTGGCAGGCCATGGTTATCCACCGATTGATAAAGATGAAGTGTATCAGGAAATTTTTGAGCAGGCGGAGAGTTATAAGAAATATCAGGGGTGATTTTTAGGCTTGTAGCTTGTACTTCGACTTTGCTCAGCACAGGTGGCTCTGCTGATCGTAGTCGGAGTAAAGGCACAGCGCTAAGTCATCTAATCGCTTAAGATATTATCCGCACTTTTTGCTCTGTTTCCTCATCAAGCTCCCGCAAATACTCCACCTTCCCCTTACATAACACCGCAACCGCAATACCATCTTGAAATACAATTCGGCTTTGTGATGTTAGTGATATTTTATCGCCTGAAAGCAGTATTCCCACGAAATTCAATGGGTCGGTGCAGGCGATAGTAACTAACTCTCCTGATTTTTCTTGTTTTCGTATTTTACGCAAATCAGCAATTGCATCTGGCAGCGCAAATTGCTCACCGCTCACGCTTTGTACAAAGCGTCCACCACGAATTTCTCCGCGTGCTTCTAAGCGCCAGTAAACCCGTAATAAATCACGCCACGGTGGTAAATTGCTTTCTCGTTCTAATATCTTTTTAAACACGACGCCATAGCGTTGTAGTAGTACAAAGGCGAGAAATTCTAGGTCATCGCTGGTGATGGTTGATGAGGTTTGCTTGGGGATTAAGCTCCAGCGCCCTGCATTATCAAAAGGGGAGATTGTGGCTCTTCGTCCTCTGCGTGAGGTGTATTTTGGGCGTTTTGCGGCGGGTGTAGTTAAGGCTTGCAGTCCGACGTAGCTGTCGGATGTGACCATGCCCCAGTTGACTAGCTCGCCTAAGGCATCTTCTACTTGAGTGCGTAAAATACCGCCTTGCAGTACGATGTCACTAAAAAACAATGCGCCTTTATCGTTTAATAATTCGTGGATTTTATTGGCGTAGGCGCTGAGTTTAGGTGCTTCTTTTATTGTAGGAGCAGATAAGCGTTGCCATGTTTCCAAGTTACTACGTGGAATTAAAACAATAGGGCTATTGCGCACGGGTGATTTTTTTTGATGCTTAGTGCTGTGGCTGACATTTAAGCGTAACCAGCTAATACGTCCGCTAGTGGTGAGGCTTTCGAGTAGGTTGGAGCTATAAAGATCAATGCGTGCAGGTAAAATATCACTTTGCCATGCGCTAGCAGGAATGGAGTAGCTTTCTAGTTGTTGTAAGATGTTTGCCAGTGCTTCTGTGCCTTCGCCTTTGTCGCTCACACCCTGCCAATCAAACAAAAAGAGCATGAAATCTGCGGTGCTGACAGGTTCTATCTCATTGCGTAAGCGGTTGATGGTGTAACGGTGGATGCGTGCTAATAAGCGTCTTTCGCACCATTCTAGCGTGTTTTTATCACCTGAAAAATGTCCTCGAATCACAAAGCCTTCTAACTCAAGTGTTAATAGCGATGCGTGGATGAGGGCAGGTTCTAGCCCTAAAGGTTGTGCTAGTTGCACCTCGGTGATGGGGCCAAGTCCTTCTAAGCGACTGCGGATAATATCGGTGAGTGGATCTTGGCTGGGTGTATCAAAAACGGTTTTTATTTTGGGTGATAAGGATGCTGTTGGCAGTAGAGCTTGAAATTCATGTAAGCGTTCGGCTGCGACTAACAAAACCTTCCCTTGCGAAATATCTAGCTTGGTAGCGCGGGATTGCTCGGCAAGTTCTGCAAACAAATGTTGCCAGCCGAAATCTAATACATCCCCGTTTTTGTTGATCTCGCTCTCTTGAATAAAACCTAACACCATCAAAGCATCGTGAAGTTCATCGGCACTACGAATGGTTGGCCATGCTTCGGCACGAACTTTTGCGATAGCGGCACTATCGAGTTGGCGTAGTTGCGAGGCATCTTCTACATTTCTAAAGTTTTGTGATTTGATCGCCAGTGTGCGCCGTTCTTCTGCTGCGCCATCATCGAGAAAGGCATAAGGTCTGGCGGTAATGACTTCTTGTGAAAGTGGCGAGGGCGAGGTGAGGTCGCAACAGGTGATGCTGATTTCCTCACTTTCAATGCCTTTTAACACACGAATCAAACCATCAATATCCATGCTTTCATGTAGACAGTCGTTGATGGTTTGTGTGACAAGCGGATGGTCGGGGACTTCGCGACTACCTGTGATATTTTCCCCACAGGCGATTTGATCAGGAAATAAAATGGCGATAAGGTCTTCGGCATCGGAGCGTTGGAAGTAGGGCGGTGAGCGTTTGCCAAAGCGGTTGCGTAGTACGGCAAGCGAAATGGTAGCATTCCAGCGCCAGCGTGTTGGGAACAGTGGAATATCTAACATTGCTTGGATCAATACTTCGCGCACGCTGTTGGAATGGATGTATTTAGCTACATCTTGCATGGCAAAACTATGGGTGGAGGAGAGTGATAATACGATGCTGTCTTCGAGTGCGGAGGCTTGTAGCTCAAAATTGAATTTGCGACAAAAGCGTTTACGCAGTGATAAGCCCCATGCTTTATTAATGCGCGAGCCGTAGGGGGAATGCACGATAAAGTGCATATCGCCAACTTCATCAAAAAAGCGTTCAAAGACGATTTGTTTTTGAGTGGGAATAAGACCTAAAGCGGCACGGGCGGTTGCCATGTAGTGGGTGAGTTGCTCTGCTGCGGCTTGCGGGATTTGATAGTGTTTAATCAGCCATTTCTCAGTGGCTTTAATACCCTTTTTTAGTTGTTTATCAATCTCCTCACGCAAGGTGGATACAGCGGCTGAAAGCTCGTTAGTACGGCCAGGTGCATCGCCTTCCCAAAAAGGAATGTTGGGTGGCTGACCTTTGGCATCTTCAACGAAGACTTTGCCGATTTCGGTTTTTAGAATGCGGTAGGAGTTATTGCCGAGCTGGAAAATATCACCTGCTAAACTTTCAAAAGCAAAATCTTCGCCGATTGTGCCAATGCGAAAACCTTCGGGCATTAGCATGACATCCACATCAAACTGATCGGGGATTGCACCACCGTTGGTTAAGGCGGTAATGCGCGCACTTTTTCGTGGACGAACTTTACGGTTGACGGCATCGAAATGTAAATAAGCACCACGCCGTCCGCGTCGGGTAGAAAATCCATCGGAGAGCATTTTGATGATTTCATCAAAATCACCTTGTTTTAAATCGCGATAAGGGTAGGCGTGTTTGAAGCGGGTGAAGAGTTCATCAATTTGCCATTCGCCATTGCTGACTTCTGCAACAATTTGTTGGGAAAGCACATCAAGTGGTTGCTCTGGAATAATTACGCGGTCTAGTTGATTATTATTAGCGGCATGGAGTAGGGCAGTGGTTTCCACTAGCTCATCACGACTGAGGGGAAATATTCTACCCTTGGGTGTTGCGCCAACCGCATGACCTGAGCGTCCCACGCGTTGTAAAAAGGCGGCGATGGAACGTGGTGAGCCAATCTGGCAGACGAGATCAATATCACCAATATCAATGCCTAATTCTAAGGAGGCGGTGGCGACTAAACATTTGAGGTCGCCTTGTTTTAGCCGCGTTTCGGCGAGTAGGCGTTTTTCTTTCGCCATGCTGCCGTGGTGTGCCATGACGTTAGCATTGCCCACGTCGTTATCGCCTAATCGCTCTGCCAAAAAACGTGTCATGCGCTCGGCTAGACGACGTGTATTAACAAATACCAGCATGGTCTTATGTTGATAAGCGAACTGTTCTAGGCGGTCGTATATCTCTTGCCATTCTTCATTCGACATAATGGCGCTAAGTGGTGAAGAGATGATTTCTAAGGCTAAATCACGATCTCGCGTGTGTCCTGTATCAATAATCTCACAATGCTCGGGGCGGTTACCTAATAAGAAGCTTGCCATCAATTCGATGGGTTTTTGGGTGGCAGAGAGACCAATGCGTTGTAAAGTTTGCTTAGGATGTGATTGTTGGATGAGGGCTTCTAAACGCTCTAAGGATAAACTTAAATGTGAGCCACGTTTACTGCCTGCGATGGCGTGAATCTCATCAATAATCACGGTTTTAACATGGCTTAACATACGTCTGCCAGAATCAGAAGTGAGTAAGATATAAATAGATTCTGGTGTGGTGACTAGAATATGCGGTGGATTTTTAGCAGCTTTGACTCGTTCGGCAGGGGGCGTATCACCTGTGCGTACCCATGCTTTAATATCAACATCATGTAGTCCATGTGCGAGTAACTCATCACGAATACCTTGAATGGGCTGTTGTAGATTGATCTGAATATCGTTGGATAAAGCTTTAAGTGGGGAGATGTAGAGAACGTGGGTTTCGTTTGTTAAGCCATGCTCTAAACCGTGTTTGATAAGGCTGTCGATAGAGGCTAGAAATGCTGCCAGTGTTTTGCCTGAGCCTGTGGGAGCTGCCAACAATGTATGCTGATTTTTGGTGATGGATGCCCATGCTTGATTTTGTACATCGGTGGCAGCATCGAAGGTTTTGTTAAACCATGACTGTACTGCGGGATGGAAGGATGGGTTTGGCATATTTTTTTGATTTACTTATGCATGATTGAGAATTGATACTCACATATTATAGGGTAGTCTATATTATTATATGACGGATGTTAGGCAATATATGAATGTGAGCATCCATCTTC
>DQSN01000010.1 GCA_015663245.1 Leucothrix mucor | reverse complement strand
GCTCCTGACGCGGCTCTCGATAATGCTACTTTGGATCTATCACAATATTCATCAATCACTATCAACGTACTTGCAAATGACTCTGATGCTGATGGTGATACATTAACGATAGAGACCGTAAGCTCACCTATTCACGGAAATGCGGTCATTACTAACGGAGAAATTGTATATACTCCAAACTCAGGCTTTGAAGGTTACGATAGCTTCACTTACACTATCTCTGACGGCAACGGTAATACTAGCGTAGGTAATGTCAATGTTTCTGTTACAGGAGCCAACCCTCATGTAGGGGCTGGTGATGACTATATCAGCACTCCTCAAGACACCCCTAAGAGCTATAATATAATTGCCAATGATAGCGATATTGACAATCATGCATTATCAATATGTACTGGTAGTATGAGTACTAACCATGGCGCTGTTGTCGTATCAGGACAAAGTATTACTTACACACCCGACAATGGATACACAGGCAACGATCAGTTTGAATATGAAGCTTGTGATGGTAATGGCAATAGCGACTGGGCTACTGTTTTCATCACGGTAGATGGTTCGGCTAACCAAGCCCCCAACCTTGTTGGTGATAATTATAGTGTAGAAAGTGGTTCTACAACTGAGCTTGATGTACTGGTAAATGACAGCGACCCTGACGGTGACACCCTCACATTAACGGGTGTATCTGTGCTTCCTGCTCATGGTCAAGCAACTATTAGCAATGGAAAAGTATCATATATTGCCAACACTGGCTTCACTGGTGCTGACAGCTTCACTTATGCAGTCAATGATGGCTTTGGACATTACACATATGCAACAGTAAGTATCACTATTACTGCCGCAAGTAATACAGCTCCAGAGATCAGTACCATTACGGCATTTAATGTTGATTTAGGTGTTACCACACCTCTTGATCTGTCTTCCTTTATTAGCGATGTTGATGGCGACACAGTTTATATTGCCTCAGCAGATGCCTTATCTGGAAGTCTGACATTTACTGGAACAACTATCCAATACGAGCCTAAAGATGTGGTTTCAGGTGATACAGATAGTATTATAATCACTGTTTCTGACGGTCATGGTGGCACAGCTACTGCAACGATTATCATCAATATGAACTAAACTTAGCACGTATTTAAAGCAGTAAACCGAAGCCCATATTATTTATTTGATATGGGCTTTTTTTATTACAGAATGAGAATCAAAAAAGCCCCATACTGACTAATTCAGTACGGGGCTTTAATATTTACAAGACGGTCTTAAAAATTACAACAATTATTAATGATAGCGTTGCCAAATTTTAAAGAAATTCTCTATTTCAGCATGTTTTAACTGACGCGCTAAAACATAAGGATTTTTGCCATCTGAATTTGCCAAGTGCATATTTGCACCCTTGCTCATAAGAAATTTTACGATATTAAGATGTCCAAACCGTGCAGCATGATGCAATGGAGTCCAGTTTTTACTAGTTTGTGCATTTACGTCTGCACCATGAGTAGCAAGTATTCTAGTGATATTAAAATCACCTTTTGCAGCTGCAATATGTAGTAGTGTTACCTTTTCGTCTTTAGAATAAGTTGTATCGGCATGTTGAAGAACCAAGCTTTTAACTGCTTCGAGATTACTGCTTCGTACTGCCTTATATAATCTTTTCGTCAGTTTTTTAATTTTTTTCTTTTCTATTCGCTCTTTTTCTTCCTCAGCCAAAAGTTTTTTCTCAGCCTCGGTCATTTTACATTTTTTGCTTTTCGAGTTTTTTTTACACTTCTTCTTAGATTTCGATTTTTTACCTTTAGTATCAAACACATCAGGCATAGTAGCCGATAGTTGTTCTAACATATCATCCCACTCATCTGCTTTAACTGGCGTAGAATAAGTTGAAGAAACCAATGCAACAAACACGGACAAAGATAGGGCAACGCTAAAGAACTTTTTTTTCATACTTAACTTAATCATCCTTATAAATTAGTAATCTGTATTGGGAATATTCACTGTCGAGGCACTCAAAATACTTAAACACCCTATGACTAAGGCGTAACCAGAAATCCTTTATATCTGTGTAAAAAACACCTGCGTTGAACTATACCATAAATTTATTTAATCTAAATAATTACGATGACTTGTTATAAATATCTGACTAAAGTTATTTAATCAATACTAACTCTAACACCTGCCTTAGAAGCTATATCAATAAAGTGAGGGAAAGAGGTGTCCACATTTTCACAGTCATTAATAATAATACTACCTTCTGCGCATAAGCCTGCCATTGCAAAAGCCATCGCTATACGATGATCTCCATGGCTATCAACCTCTCCTGAGCTTAATCCACTACCCTTTATAATAATTCCATCTGGCGTTGGCGTAACATCTGCTCCACAAGCACTCAAGCCATCAGCCATCACCTGAATACGATCACTTTCTTTTACCCGTAACTCCTCCGCACCTGTTAATACAGTCGTGCCTTCCGCAAAACAAGCGGCAACAAATAGAGATGGAAACTCATCAATCGCTAAAGGAACTAGCTCCTCGGGAATATTGATACCTTTTAGCTGAGCTGAGCGAATCCGAATATCAGCAACAGGCTCGCCCCCTACTTCCTTTTCATTCGATAATGTTATATCTGCACCCATCAACTTCAATATATCAATCACTCCCGTACGTGTTGGGTTCACACCCACATGCTCAAGCGTTAAGTCAGAACCTTCCGCAATACTTGCACCCACCATAAAGAAAGCAGCTGATGATATATCGGCAGGCACATCAATATTTGTAGCCGTTAATTTTCCACCACCTTGAAGTGACATACGACTACCTTCCGTTATCACCTCATAGCCAAAGCCACGTAACATGCGCTCAGTATGATCGCGGGTAACGGCTGGCTCGGCAACAGAGGTCTCGCCTTCGGCATACAAACCCGCCAATAAAATAGCCGATTTAACCTGCGCACTGGCAACAGGCAAATCATAATGAATACCTGTAAGATTACTATCACCTGTAATTGATAAAGGTGGCGTGCCATCATCATCGCTTGCAATATTCGCCCCCATTTGTGATAAAGGTTTGGTGATACGACGCATTGGACGTGTTGATAATGATGAATCACCAATCAAGACAGAGCTAAAAACCTGCCCTGCCATAACACCTGTTAACAAGCGCATCGCAGTACCTGAATTTCCCATATCTATATCTTCAGCAGGTGCTTTTAAACCTCTAAGTCCTACACCTTGAATGGATACATTGCCATTTTCAGGACCATCAATTGTAACGCCCATTTCACGAAAAGCTTTGATGGTTGCCAAGCAATCTTCACCGCTTAAAAAACCTGTTATCTCCGTTGTTCCTTCGGCAAGAGAACCCAACATAATTGAGCGATGCGACATTGATTTATCACCTGTTACTCGGATAGACCCTGTCAATGTGCCATTGGGTGAAGTTTTGAAAGTTACTTGTTTGCTCATGTTTGAATCTCTAATATGGTTTTTATACCAATCCTGATAGCTTGCTCAGATATTTATATTTTGGAAATGGTATTGCTAAATAGTTGCTATAATTTTTAAGTACAATCCTGTCTGCACCCTTCAACTTCACTCAGAGAACTAGCTCCCTGAACGGAGTAGAAAAATACGGGTAAAAATTCCCATTACTTAACATGCTTATCACGCACTGTTTTTGCATGCATAAAAGCTTCTAGTAATGCGTCACCATCTTCCTCAACGATCATATCAGCTAAATCGGCTAAATTTTGTTGGAAGTCATCTAATGCCGTAAGCACCGCTTGTTTATTTTCAAGACAAATATCACGCCACATCACAGGGTCACTAGAAGCTATGCGACTAAAGTCCTTAAAACCGCCCGCGATATAGTGAAAAACCTCATCACTAACGGCCGATTCCGACAAACTATTTACAAAAGAAAAAGCTAAGATATGGGGAAGATGGCTAGTTGCCGCCAGTACAGCATCATGTTGTTTTACTTCAAGCGTCTCTACTTCCGCCCCTGTAACTTCCCACATCTCGCGTACTTTTTTGACGGCATTTATATCCGTGCTTTCAAGGGGTGTCAGTATCACTTTATGATCAATGTACAGATCTGCAATAGCCGCCTCTACACTACTTTTTTCACGCCCTGCAATTGGATGCCCTGGTACAAAACGTGTGGGTACTTCGCCGAAGGCAGCTTGAGCCGCACTCACTACACTACCTTTTGCACTGCCCGCATCTGTAATGACGGCATCATCCTCAAGATGATCGGCAATGCTTGCAAAAACCATCTGCATCGCCCCCATTGGCACGGCTAATAAAATCATATCCGCGCCCTTAACTGCCGCAGCAGGGTCAAGGGTGTAGCGATCAATTACACCTAAATCAACAGCGCGCTGCAAATGCTCTGCACTACGACTACAACCAACGACCTGCTCACAATAGCCTGCTTTTTTTAATGCCAAAGCAAGCGAGCCTCCGATAAGACCAACACCAAAAATAGTTAGTTGACGAATCATAAGTCACCAAGCTGAGAAGTGTTGTCTGCCAAGACTTTATCCAAAGCAGCTAAACATCGCGTATTTTGCTCTGCTGTACCGATGGTGACGCGTAAATGCTGAGACAAGCCATAATTCGCAACAGGACGCACAATCACTCCCTCTCGCAATAATGCCTCAAATAATGGCGCCGCATCTTGCCCCATATCAACCGTAATGAAATTACCCACTGTTGGCATAAAGGATAATTCCCGCTCATCACAAGCGCCTCTCCAAAAAGCTAAACCCTCACGATTAAGCTCGGCGCAATGTTGTACATGCTCATCATCTTCCAAAGCTTTTGTTGCAGCAGCAAGCGCGGGGGTATTCACATTAAAGGGTTGACGTACACGATTGAGTAAATCAGCTATTTCTGCACTACAAACAGAGTAGCCAACCCGTAAGCTAGCTAAGCCATAAATTTTTGAGAAGGTGCGTGTCACAATTAAATTAGGAAAGTCATTTAACCATTGTAAAGTATCAGGATATTTGGACTCATCTACATACTCGAAATACGCCTCATCCACCACAACAACCACATCACTGGGGACTTTATCGATAAAATTTCTTAACTCAATACTGTTCAGCCATGTCCCTGTTGGGTTGTTCGGGTTAGCAATAAAAATGACACATGTTTCATTACTCAGCAAAGCAAGCATTTCTTCAAGATCATGTCCATAAGGCATTGTTTGATGAGAGACAGGAAGTGCCGCTGCAATTTTACTTGTTGCTCCGACCGCTTGAGTGGCAATAGGGTAAACGGCAAAAGCATATTGAGAAAAAATCGCCTCCCTTCCCTGACATAAAAATACCCGAGCAATCATATCCAAAATATCATTAGAGCCATTGCCTAAAGTAATTTGATTTTGCTCCACAGCCAATTTTTTAGCCAAGTTTTTTTTAAGCGTAAAGCCATTGCCGTCAGGATATAAAGCCGTTTCAAGGTTGCCACTGAGCACTTTTAAAACACCCTGACTTGGTCCAAGAGGATTCTCATTCGAGGCTAATTTTAAGATATTACTAATGCCTAATTCACGTTCCAATTCTTCGATTGGTTTTCCTGGCAAATAAGGGCTTAACCCTTGAATGCCAGAGACAGCAAGATCACTAAATTTATTATTCATATTGATGTTTTTCTTTTAAAGAATCGCGCTAGGATAAGAACCAAGTATACGAAATAGCTCTGCTTCTTGTTCTAATTCTGCTAAAGCTGATTTAACATTTTCATCGTCCACATGCCCAGCTATATCCATAAAGAATAGATATTCCCAATTTGTATTTTTAGAAGGGCGGGATTCGATACGCGTCATGTCTAAACCATAACTCGAAAGCGGTTCTAATAGGTGATAAAGCGCCCCCGACTTATTGCGTGCAGAGATTAACAAAGTAGTTTTATCGTCACCGCTTTGAGAAACATCTTGAGTGCCAATCACCAAAAAGCGCGTGGTATTATTGATATTATCTTCGATATTTTCTTGCAAGGTATGCAATTTATACAGTTCAGCCGCAACTTGCCCTGCAATTGCAACAGAGTTGTGCTCATTTTGCGTCATCCGCGCACCTTCGGCATTGCTAGAGACAGCAACACGTTCAGCATTCGGCAAATTAGTATCTAACCATTGCCTACACTGCGCTAGAGCTTGCGAGTGCGCATAAACAGTTGTTACTTTGTCGTAACTTAACGAGTTTAAATGACACATCAAACTATGGTGAATAGGCAGATGTATTTCACCACAAATTTTCAAACTCGACTGTACAAATAAGTCCAACGTATGTGAAATAACACCTTCAGTAGAGTTCTCTATGGGTACAACACCATAATCGACCGTACCTGCCTCAACCTCACGAAAAACTTGCGAGAGCGAAGCTAAAGGCAACATTTTTACGCCATCACTAAAGTGTTTTTGCGTTGCTGCTTGCGTGTATGTTCCCTCAGGACCAAGATAAGCCACACTGAGGCATTGCTCTAAACCAAGGCAGGAAGAAATAATCGAGCGATAAATACGGGTGATTTGCTCATCACGTAGCGGTCCTTGGTTCTCTTCCAACATACGGCGGAGAATTTGTGCTTCACGCTCAGGTCGGTAAAAATTAATCTCCTCTTCACCCGCCGCACGCTTCACTTCCCCCACTTTTTCCGCACATTTAGCACGTTCTGAGAGCAACCCTAGAATTTGTGTATCTAAAGAATCTATACGTTCCCGTATATCTAATAATGTTGCAGAGGGAGCGTCATCACTCATTTATTAATCACCAATGAAAAAGAACTAATCAAAGGCTTGATTATAAGTATTTACCTGCTGATTAACAGTAACACTTTCAACTACAGCGATTTATTACTTTAACCCTCTTGGGGAAAAGCAATATGAGGTGGTGTAAATATCCTTATCACAATAAGATTTTTTATTTCCTCATCAATTTCAGGATGTTTTTCTCTATAACCATCCACAACCTCGATAATATGACACAAAGCATGGGAATTACTCCCATCGTATTCATCACAACTTTTTTTCAAAGCTGCATCAAATATTTCTTCAAATAACTCGTCTGAGATATTCACACCATTGAACCCTCAAAGCACTCTAAGCCGTAGCACTCCTTCAATATCAGCCAACTGCATCTCAACCTCTTGTGAAACAGTAGAGTCAACATCAACAATGCTATAAGCCAACTCACCACGGGAATTATTAATCATTTGGCTAATATTAACGTGGGCATTACCTAAAATATGCGATACCTGTCCTAACATATCGGGCACATTACGATTGATTATCGTAATACGTGCAACACCTTTACGAAGTGCTTCCATATTAGGCAAGTTAACAGAGTTTTTAATATTGCCATTTTCAAGATAATCTTTGACTTGTTCCGCGACCATAATAGCGCAGTTTTCTTCTGCTTCTCGCGTTGATGCGCCTAAGTGAGGTAATGTCACCACGCGATCATGTCCATTGAGTAGGTTTGATGGAAAATCACAAATATAAGAATAAACTTTGCCACTTTCTATGCCTTTACAAACCGCCTCATCATTCACAATGCCATTACGTGCAAAGTTTAAAATAATGACATTATCTTTCATCATTTTCAGGCTGTCTGCATTGATGATATTTTTAGTCGCATCCACTAATGGCACATGAAAGGTAATAAAATCTGATTCTGCCAATACCTGCTCTAAATCTTTGGCTTTTTCAACAGCAGAATCCAACCCCCATGCATTTTCGATTGAGATAAGCGGATCAAATCCGACCACTCTCATACCTAAGAGTCTCGCTGCATTAGCAATTTTCACACCAATTGCGCCCAAGCCAACTACACCTAAGGTTCTAGTTGGCAATTCAAAGCCACCAAAATTTTTCTTGCCTGCCTCTACTTGCTTATGAATTTCCTCATCGGTTCCTTCAAGATTTTGTGCAAAATCACGCCCAGGAATTAAATTACGACATGCCATTAGCATGCTGGCAATCACCAACTCTTTCACTGCATTTGAGTTTGCACCTGGTGCATTAAAAACTACCACGCCTGCATCACTCATTTTATCAAGAGGGATATTGTTTACCCCTGCTCCTGCTCGTCCCATTGCCTTTAACGACTTAGGTACCGCATAATCATGCATGTTATTTGAGCGCAATAAAATAGCATCGGGGCTGTTATCTTCCACCGAGATACTGTATTCCGCGCTAGGTAATAGGCATAAGCCTTTTTCCGAAATATTATTTAATGCCAAAATGTTATAAGACATTTTTTCTCCTTTGCATTTATCGCCACTATCCTTAGTAGCGTAATTTTTAATTACTTAATTTTTTGTATTGTTACTTGATCGCACTGGTAAGTTTTAAAGTTACTAGCCTGTATTAACGAACAAAACACGAGGAATAATATTTTTATATCCCCATGTTTTCGCTAAGGCTCAAGCAGACTATTACTTATTATTTGCGATCTAGTTATTAGCCATATTTTTTTTCAAAATCTGCCATAAAGCTAATCAACGCATCAACACCCTCTTCTGGCATGGCATTGTAGATACTTGCTCGCATACCACCGACTGAGCGATGTCCTTTTAGCGTGACTAAACCACGCTCTGCCGCTTGCACTAAGAAATCTCCATCTAAATCGGAGTTACCTAAGGTAAATGGGATATTCATCCACGAGCGACAATTCAAATCGACAGGGTTTTTATAAAAATCAGAGGCATCAATCGCAGTATAAAGTTTGTCTGACTTACGTTTGTTGATCTCCGCCATCGCATCAATGCCGCCCTTGTCTTTCAACCATTTAAAAACCAACCCTGCTAAATACCAGCCATAAGTTGGCGGTGTGTTGTACATAGAGTCTGCTTTTGCATGTATTGCATAATCCATCATTGCGGGTGTACCTTTGATCGTTTCACCAATGAGGTCGTCGCGCACAATCACAATAGTTAATCCTGCTGGACCAATATTTTTTTGTGCACCTGCATAAATCAAAGCAAATTTAGAAACATCAATAGGGCGAGACAATATGGTAGACGACATATCCGCCACTAATGGCACATCGCCTGCATCGGGTATTGAATGAAACTCAACACCTGCAATGGTTTCATTGGGCGTGTAATGAAAATAAGCCGCATCTTCGTTTAAATCCCAAGTCTCAATATCAGGGATCGACATAAAGTTGCTATTTTCACTTGATGCAACAACATTCACATCACAATATTGCTTTGCTTCTGCAATGGCTTTTTTCGACCATGCACCAGTATTGACATAATCAGCCGTTTCTTTGCCACGCAATAAATTCATCGGTATCGCTGAAAACTGACTGCTTGCGCCACCTTGCAAAAATAGCACTTTATAATTATCAGGAATCGCCATGAGATCACGCAGATCAGCTTCTGCTGTTTCTGCAATCGACATATATTCTTTGCCGCGATGACTCATTTCCATCACCGACATACCACTGCCATTCCAATCCAACATCTCATTACTTGCTTGCTCTAATACCTCTTGCGGTATCATTGCGGGGCCTGCACTAAAGTTATATTTACGGCTCATTCTTTTTCCTCGACTTATAAATTAAAGGTTTCATTTTCATTATTACTTACTGGACTCTGCACATATGTAATCGGCGTAGCCAATGAAATATTATGTTCAATAGATGTCTTATAGACGATTTTTATCATTTTTTGTCGTATAGAAATTAGTGCATCTACCTCTTTGATATAATAATAAAACGACCACTTCACCGCATGATCGCCTGTATCATCTATCGCTAACTCCATCTCATATTGATTCTCAAAAGGAATATCAGCATCATTCTTTGCTTTTTCATAGGCATCGGCAAACATTTTCTCAATGCAAGAAACCTTACAATCGTAGCCTATTTTAAAACTTATTTTTTCTCTAAGCCCCTTAGCAGACGCAAATTTAGACAAATTATGGATGGTTAAGTCACGCAAACGTGAATTTCTTATCATGATTCGATGATTATTCGCCTGATTTAAAATCACCGTATGGAACATTTTAGTACGATAAACAACACCGATAATTAAGCTTTCACCTGTACCTTGTAATTCCACCACATCACCTTCTGACAACATATCGCTGTTTAAAATGATAATACCGTGGAAAATATCAGGCGCCCAGATAGAAGAAGTCAGTGCTAGAAAAACACCTATAAAGCCAATTACTCCCCCTGCTTCTAATAAAGAATTAAAACCTAAAAAATGAATCGTGCTAATAAGTGCAATAATGGAAATAAAAATACTGCTGAACACACTCAAAAGACGGGTTTGATGCGTAGGCGTTTGCCTCTCTTTACCTTCAAAAGTACGTATTTTTCCATACTGACGTAAGATCAGCAGGTGCACTAAATGCATCAATAAATAAGCGAGGTAAATAATAGCCAGTACAGAAACAAACTTGATACCTATAGCTTGGTCTGCTTTGCTTTGATAGAAAAGATAATAGCCATACACCACAAGAATCAGCAGATTCAAAGCACGAAACGTCATCACTTTACGTGAAAAAGAAGGGACTTTATCTGGCTCAGAATAAACCAGCTTTAATATCTGCCTAGCAAGTATCAACAGAAGAATATTAACTGTTAAAATAACATAAGCGACTGAATCTAATTGACTTAAAATATTTTGTAACATATCAACCCAGTCCTTAAAATTTTATTATGATAATTTTTAGAGTGGACTTCAATACTTCATTTATTTCAATCACTATATTCGCGAAAAGAAATATAAGTATGCTCAATGGTAGAAGTCAGTATGTAATAGCTAAACTAAACACCTTTATCAATAAGCAAAACAGCATTAAAAAAGCCCCATTAGCATTTAACTAAATAGGGCCTTTATAAAAGCAGTGTGCAATATTAAGCAAGAGTACTCATGGCTATAATTACGCAGGCACTGCTTTCTCTCCATATGCCAGCGTAATTTTTCCTGCTTTCTCGCTGATGCGTACCGTGCCACCTTTGCTTAATTTACCAAATAGCAATTCATCGGCAAGTGGGCGCTTGATTTTCTCTTGAATTAAACGCTCCATTGGACGAGCACCCATTTTTACATCATAGCCTTCTTTTGCTAACCAACGCTTGGCTTTGTCGTCAACAATCAAAGTAACATTTTTATCAATTAGTTGTGTTTCAAGGCGAATTAAGAATTTATCCACAATAGAAACGATTACTTTAGGTATTAATGCACCAAACTGAATAACGGCATCTAGGCGATTACGGAATTCAGGTGTGAAAGCCGCCTCAATTGCTTTGCCAATATCTGTCGAATGGTCTTGCTTGGTAAAGCCTAATGAACTACGACTAATATCATGTGCGCCTGCGTTACTGGTCATGATTAAAATAACGTTACGGAAGTCGATTTTACGTCCATTACTATCGGTTAGGCTACCATTGTCCATCACCTGCAATAAAATATTGAAGACATCAGGGTGTGCTTTTTCAATTTCATCTAATAACAAAACAGCATGCGGGTTTTTATTAACCGCATCGGTTAACAGCCCGCCTTCCTCAAAACCGACATAGCCAGGAGGTGCTCCAATCAGGCGTGAAACAGTGTGACGTTCCATATATTCCGACATATCAAAACGTAGTAGCTCAATACCAAGATGCTCTGATAGCTGCTTAGCAACTTCTGTTTTACCGACACCTGTTGGCCCTGCGAATAAAAATGAACCAATAGTTTTGCCATCTTCACGCAAACCAGAGCGAGCCATTTTTATAGAAGTGACTAATTGAGCAATAGCATCGTCTTGTCCAAAGACCACACGCTTTAAATTTTCATCCAGTTTTTTCAATACCGCCATATCCGAAGAGGATACTGTTTTTGGTGGGATGCGTGCCATTTTGGCAATAATATCTTCAACATCACCAACCGAAATGGTTTTCTTACGCGATGATTTTGGCTCTAATTGGCGACGTGCTCCCGCTTCATCAATAACATCAATGGCCTTATCAGGCAGGTGACGATCAGTAATATATCGTGCTGAAAGCTCTGCCGCAGACTCTAACGCTGGCAAGGTATATTTCACGTTATGATATTTTTCGTAGTGTGATTTTAAACCTTTAAGTATCAATATAGTTTCAGAAACACTTGGCTCATTAATATCAATTTTCTGGAAACGACGTGCTAAAGCTCTGTCCTTTTCAAAAATGCTGTGATATTCCTGATAAGTTGTTGAACCCATGCACTTTAGCTCACCTGAAGCTAGCATTGGCTTAATCAGGTTTGAAGCATCCATTGTGCCACCCGAGGTCGCTCCTGCTCCAATAATGATATGTATCTCATCAATAAATAATACAGCGTGATCTTCATCTTTAATCTGGTTTAAAACGGCTTTTAAACGTTTTTCAAAATCACCACGATATTTAGTTCCTGCAACTAACGCCCCTAGGTCTAAAGAATAGATAATGGCATCTTGTAAAACCTCTGGAACTTCTTCATCAACAATGCGCTTTGCTAGACCTTCCGCAATCGCTGTTTTACCAACACCCGCTTCACCAACTAGCAGAGGATTATTTTTACGGCGTCGACAAAGCACTTGTACTGCACGTTCTATTTCACTATCTCGACCAATTAAGGGATCAATTTTACCTGCTTTTGCTTGTTCATTTAAGTTTTCAGCAAAGCGCTGTAGTGGAGTCTTTACTGGTTCTTCTTCCTCGACCATAGAGATATCATCAGACATATCAGGATCATCACCCATTAGGAACTCGCCTAAGGAAATTTCATCTTCTGCTTTATGAATGCCGTGCGATACATAGTTTACCAAGTCTAAACGCGACATATTTTGACGCGAGAGATAATAAACAGCATGTGACTCTGGCTCACCAAAAATAGCCACTAAAATATTATCACCCGTGACTTCATCTTTTCCCGATGCTTGAACATGATAAACTGAACGTTGTATAACGCGCTGAAAGCCTAATGTTGGTTGTGTATCACGCTCGTCTTCATCCACTAATACGGGGGTGCTTTCTTCTATAAAGCTTTCGAGTTCTGTCTGTAAGACAGGAATGTCTACACCGCAGGCACGTAAGGCTTCTGCGGCAGTAGGGTTGCTGGTCATTGCCAAGAGTAGGTGCTCTACGGTTACAAACTCATGATGTTTATCGCGTGCTTCTGTAAACAGGCGATTAATAGAATATTCGACTTCTGCACTTAACATTTTTCTACGCCTCTTCCATAGTACATAACAACGGGTGCTGACACTCACGCGCGTATTCATTAACCAGATCAACTTTTGTTTCAGCTATCTCTTTAGTATAGGTGCCACAGACACCTTTGCCTTTTGTATGAACACTCAACATCACGCGGGTTGCTCCCTCCTGATTTAATCCGAAAAAGTTTTGTAATACCTCGACTACAAATTCCATCGGAGTGAAGTCATCATTTAATAGTATAACTTTATATCGTGCTGGTTCTTTAACTTTTGGACGGGATTCTTCTACCGCCAAACCTAAATCGTGGTCCGATTCGTGTGAATTAGCCATAAATATTATTATCTGCCTTAACCATGTGAAATTATTTGATCGTTACAATCAACCATCACTTGTAAATTTTGTAGAAAACAGTGCCACTAACATTCTCTACTAATAGTTTAAGTCTAGCATCATTTATGCTGACAATATTAGAGCGTTAGGGTTCACTTTGTTTTGGTTTGCTGAGGAACTCCGCAGTACTACCAGCAAGTGTCCAATCGAGCAATAAGATGCTTATAATGATTGGGTACGATACTCAGAAAACAAGGTGATATAAGTCAAATACTGCTATAGTCGCGATCGCTTAATTTTACGATCTTTTTATTAAATTTTCACCAGTATATCAAGGAAAAATACAAAATATGAAATACCACGTTTATGGCATTGGCAATGCACTTGTTGATATGGAGTTTAGTGTATCGGACTCATTTCTAGCGGAAAATAATATCGAAAAAGGCTTGATGACGCTAATAGAAGAAGATAAACAACAACAATTATCTGATAGTTTAATCAATACTTTTGGATTAAAGAAGCGTGCTGGAGGTGGTTCAGCAGCTAATACGATAGTCGCTATTAGTCAGTTAGGTGGTCAAACATTTTATGCCTGTAAAGTCGCAGATGATGAAGGTGGAAATTTCTATATTGATGATCTCCATCATGCTGGCGTTGAAACTCAACTCAATAAAATAAAAGGTGAAGGCGTAACTGGCAAATGCATGGTGATGGTGACAGATGATGCAGAGCGCACAATGAATACTTACCTTGGTATTACCTCTGATTTTTGTGATGTTGACTTACACTTAGAGCAACTAAAAAACTCTGAATACCTTTATATTGAAGGCTACTTAGTAACATCGGACTGTTCACGCAATGCCGCAATTGCTGCGCGCAAAGTAGCGGCAGAAAATAACGTAAAAACAGCATTCACCTTTTCCGACCCTGCTATGGTGACGTATTTTAAAGAAGGCGTGGCTGAAATTATTGGTGATGGCGTTGATGTGCTATTTTGCAATGAAGAAGAAGCGCAAACTTATACCGCTACTGACAACTTAGATGATGCGATTAAGGCGTTAGAAAAAGTTGCCAAGAAAATCATTATCACTCAAGGCAAAGATGGCGCGACTATTATCACCGACGGTGTTCACACATCAGTGGATTCCAAAGAAGTAACGGCTGTTGATACTAATGGCGCAGGTGATATGTTTGCGGGTGCATTTATGTATGGATTAACACATGGATATAATGACTTAGATGCAGGAAATTTAGCTAGCCAAGCCGCAGCGGAAATTGTCACTACTTTTGGTGCTCGTTTAGAAAAAGAGAGCTTACAAGCAATGCTTTGAGCGTAATATTATAATCCAAAGCAACGGGTGCGAACTCTTACAAGCCCCTGTTTTGGATTAGAACTACTCCTAAATCAACCCTCGCTGAGCAAATGAAACCACCTCATCACCAATAATAAAATGATCTAGCACTCGCACATCAATAAACGATAGAGATTGCTTGAGTCTATCCGTGATCCGATGATCTGCTTGGCTTGGTTCAGCAATACCTGATGGATGATTATGAGAAAATATAACCGCTGCTGCGTTATGGTGAATCACGCGCCTAACTACTTCACGCGGATGAACGCTAGCACTATCTATGGTGCCACGAAATAACTCTTCAAACTCAATAACACGGTGTTTATTATCTAAGAATACGCAGGCAAATACTTCATAGGGATAATGGCGTAATTTTAATTTTAAATAATTTTCAACATCCGAAGCATCTTTAAGCACATCGCCACGTTTCATTCTTTCTTCAAGGTAGCGTCGCGACATTTCTACAACTGCTTTTAGCTGCACATATTTGGCTTGCCCTAAACCTTTGTGCAGACAAAATTTTTCTTCATTAGCAGACAACAAGGTACTTAAATTCCCTGATTCATTTAATAAATCTTTTGCCAAATCTACTGCACTCTTACCCTTAATACCTGTGCGTAAAAATATTGCTAAAAGCTCTGCATCAGATAATGCATTTGCACCACGTTGAAGTAATTTCTCACGTGGCCTATCTTCTACTGCCCAGTCTTTAATTGCCATAATATTTAAGTCTTGGAAAATTCAACTAATAATTTATAATTTTTGATACACTTTAGAGTATGACAAATCACATTAATAAAAACATCGTTGTAGGGATAAGTGGCGGTATTGCAGCTTACAAAACTGCTGAGCTGGTTCGCGGGTTCGTTAAAGCAGGTATAAATGTACGTGTATGCATGACAGATGCAGCAACTCAATTTATCACTCCTTTAACCTTTCAAGCCTTATCAGCAAACCCCGTTCATACAGATTTATTAGATACAGATGCGGAAGCTGGAATGGGACATATCGAGTTGGCACGCTGGGCAGATATGATTCTTATTGCTCCTGCAAGTGCCGACCTGATGGCGCGCTTATCAATTGGCATGGCAAATGATCTGCTTAGCACTGTTTGTTTAGCGACAACGTCCCCTATTCACCTTGCACCTGCGATGAATCACGTCATGTGGGACAATCCTGCCACGCAACATAATCTTCAGACCCTAGTGAAACGCGGCATGACAATTCATGGGCCTAATACTGGCGAGCAGGCCTGCGGAGAAGTCGGTGCAGGACGTATGTTAGAACCTCATGACATTATTAACCAATGCCTAAGCAATCTCACTTTAACAGATGAACCTAAGCCTCTATCGCTAAAAGGCAAGCATATATTGTTAACCGCAGGGCCTACACGAGAAGCTATTGATCCTGTGCGTTATATCAGTAATCGTAGCTCAGGAAAAATGGGCTATTCGATTGCAATTGCCGCCCGTAAACTGGGCGCTATGGTCACTATTGTTTCTGGACCTGTGGCTTTAGATCCACCACAAGGCATTGATATAATTAGGGTTGAATCTGCCGCAGAAATGCACTCAGCCACACTACAAGCTGCGCGCAATGCAGATATTTTCATAGCAACAGCCGCCGTATCAGACTTTTCAACTCAAGAAATTTTCACTAAAAAAATTAAAAAATCGGGTGAGCATTTACATTTACAGCTAAAGCAAAATGCTGATATTCTAGCTGATGTTAGCCATCTATTTGATGATTTATTTAGTGTTGGTTTTGCCGCAGAAACCCATAACCTAATGGAATATGCGCATAGTAAACTACAACGTAAAAAGCTTGATCTTATCGTTGCCAATCCTGTTGGAGAGGGGAAAGGTTTTGATCAAGAAACAAATCAGCTAGAAATCATTTGGAGTGATGGTCATATTTCGCTGCCTGAAAAAGACAAACAAACATTAGCCTATGAGTTGATGGACATCATCGTAGAGCGTTATAATTTACGCTAACCTATTAACAAAGTGGATGATTTAATAATTATGCCTGTAACATCGCCTTCTATTGACTTTACTATACTTGACCCTCGTATTGGCGACAGTATTTCACTTCCAGAATATGCTACCCAAGGCTCTGCTGGTATGGATTTACGTGCCTGCATTGAGGACACACTAATAATTAAAGCGGGAGAAACAACATTAATCCCAACAGGGCTAGCAATACATATTAAAGACCCTACAATTGTCGCAACTATCTTGCCACGTTCAGGCTTGGGACATAAACATGGGATTGTATTAGGTAATTTAGTGGGCTTGATTGACTCCGATTATCAAGGGCAGTTATTTATCTCTTGCTGGAATCGTAGTAATACAGATTTTACCATTGAAGTTGCTGACCGTATTGCGCAGCTGGTTTTTTTACCCGTATTACAGGTTACTTTAAATCAAGTAGATAGTTTTAATAGCAGTGACCGTGGCGAGGGTGGCTTCGGTCATTCGGGAAAAAAATAGGTATAGAATCAATATGGGGGAAATTTCTAAAGAAATCTTTAGAGCATATGATATTCGTGGAGAAATAGGCAAAGACTTTATTCCACAAGATGCTTATCAGATTGCTCTTGGCATTGGCTCACAACTGCAAGCCTTAAAAATACCACGTGTTTTACTTGGCAGAGATGCCCGTGTTACCAGCCCTGACATACGCAACGCATTAACAAAAGGCTTGCTAGAAACAGGTTGCGAAATTATCGACCTTGGTATTATCCCAACACCTGCTCTTTATTTTGCACTGTCTCACTTGCAAGTTTTCAATGGTCTAATGGTGACGGCTAGTCATAATCCAGCCAATCATAATGGCATCAAAATGGTGATAGACAACCATCCTTTGACTGCCAACGAAATCCAAGATTTGTACCAGCTAATTAAAGAAAAACGCTTTTATCCTAGGGTCAACACACCGTTAGCCCTCACTAAATATAATATTCTGCCTGCATATTTAGATGCCATTGTTAGCGATATTTCACTCAAACGCCCTTTAAAAATTGCCATAGATTGTAGTAATGGTGTTGCATCGCTTATTTCCACCAATTTATTCAATAAAATCGGTTGCGAAGTACATCCATTGTACTGCGACCTAGATGGTACATTTCCCAATCACCCCCCCGATCCGACAAAACCAGAAAATTTAACTTCACTACAACAACTCGTTATTGATAAGCAGTTAGATATTGGTATCGCCTTTGATGGTGATGCCGACCGTATGATCGCAGTTGATAAAAAAGGTAAAATACTGTGGCCAGACCGATTAATGATCTTATTCGCTAATAGTATTCTCAAGCAATACCCAAACTCATCAATAGCCTTTGATGTGAAGTGTAGTTTTCTCTTACCACAAGCAATAAAAAAGGCGGGAGGAAAACCCTCTATGTGTATTAGTGGTCACTCCTCACTAAAATCACATATGAGAAAAATTGACGCTATTATGGGAGGAGAGTTTAGTGGGCATATTATCCTGCGTGACCGCTGGTCTGATTATGATGATGCTTTATACAATGCCGCACGTCTGTTAGAGATATTATCTGAATTCAAGATTTCACCCACACAAGTTTTTTCTGAAATACCTGATAGTTACTCCACACCTGAATATCATTTATATTTTGGCAATGCTAAAGCGGCAAAGAATGCGATCAATGATATTATACAAAAAGCTAAATTTCCCTTAGCAAAGCATACATTCATTGATGGTTTACGCATCGACTATGATGATTGCTGGGGTTTAGTGCGTGCATCAAATACCACACCTACCCTCACCTTTCGCTTCGAGGCAAAAACACAACAACGCTTAGAAATGATGCAACAACAGTTTCGCGACTTACTTAAACAAGTTATTCCTTTAGAAGATCTGCCTTTCTAATAACAGCCAGGGAGTATTGATATTTATCAATAAGCATTTGTTCTGATTGCTATTCAAACAAAACACTTACTATAAATTTAATATATATCCTCATATTAAAAGAAAATAAGTAGCGCTATATACGTTTTTAAATAAAGAAACTACCCGTAATAGTCAATACAAATAATTAATAATATTGAAATATTTTAAAGTCCAGTGTTTTTTAAAAATACAAATAATGTTGATTAATGATTTTTATTAAAAAATTCTATTTGAAACATTGCCTTCTATCCTGTCTTATCCACCGCTAATTTAATTCTTGCGTAAATATTATGGATAATAGCAAATTAAATCCTAGCTCATTAGGACTAGGTTTAAGCTCACATAGAACACCTAACCGCCAACCAAAACCAAATAAAAAAATCACTAATCTAGTCTCATTTTTTAGTGCCTTTGTTATTGTATTGGCTTCTGTTTTTATGGTTAACATATCAACCATTAACACCGTTGAGGCAAAATCAAAATATTCGGAAAATAAAGTAAAGCACAAAAAATATAAGAAAAAATATCGCAAAGCATCTTATAAGAAAAATAAGCGATATAAGAAATCAAAAAAGAAAAAATATTATAAAAAGAGGCTTAAAAGTAAGAAGTCCAGAAAGAAAAAATACTACAAAAAGAGGCTTAAAAGTAAAAAATCTAGAAAGAAAAAATACTACAAAAAACGATTTAAGAGTAAAAAATCTAGAAAATATCGTAAAGGTAAGAAATATTATAAAAAATACTCTAAGCACTCCAAGCGTTCAAAGTATAAAAAAGCACGTTACTCAAAGAAAAAGAGTAAACGCTATAAGAAAAAACGTCGATCGCGTTATATAACGTGTGATCAATTAAAGTCATCCGTATTACGACGTAAAGCAAAGAAGTATCAACGTACGATTCGTCATGCTGCAAAAACATATGGTGTAAGTCAAAATATGATTAAAGCAGTCATTACTGTAGAAACTTGTTTTCGCTCGGGACTAAGAGGTACATCGGGTGAAAAAGGTTTAATGCAATTAATGCCCGCGACTGCTAAACGCTTTGGTGTAAAAAATCGCTTTAGTACTTGGCAAAATATACACGGTGGTGCACGTTACTTGAGTTATTTACTACGCCAATACAAAGGTAATAAACGCTATGCAGCCGCAGCTTACAATGGTGGCATGGGTGCAGTAAGCAAAAGAACAGGCCCTAAATTTAGAGCCGTTCGTGTTTATTCCGCAAAGGTTATGAATGCTTATCGTAAATTTAATCCGTTAGTTATGGTTAAGTCTAAAAAAAGAAAATCTAAGAAGAAAAAGAAAAACAGGCTCTAAAGGAACTTCCAAGTAATGATTCACCAATCTTGCTTGAAACTCCTAAAATAGTAATATTTTTAGTTTAAAAGGATTGCGATTAATCATCGTGATCCTTTTTTTTATTGTGTCATAATCATGCATTTTTTTAATTAGGGACTCTAAAGAAATTAAGTTACCCTCTTAGTTGTCTTTTTACTCCCGATTGAATCATCTCAATCGTTGCGTAGAATAACTATGCGCCACTTGAGATAATCCAATCAGAAACAAAATGCCTGCCCAATCGGGTAACTTAATTTCTTTAAAGTTCCTTGCTACCTGAGATCATATGGAATCGCAGGTATTTGATAACAAATTATAGGTAAATAAAATGCCAAATTTCGTATTTTCAACTCAGTTAAATCAACCCATTGATGAGGCAATCGAAACACTTAAGTCTACCTTGATGAATCATCATTTAGGTATTGTTAGCGATGTAAATGTTGCCGCTATTGTTAAAAATAAGCTTGATGAAGAGATGCCTGCTTATCGTATTTTAGGTGCATGCAACCCCATGATGGCAAAAAAAATGATTGAAGCTATCCCAGAAGCGGGTGCATTGCTCCCTTGTACTATTGTGGCACGAGAGCTTGATGGTAATACTATTTTTGACTTTATGAATCCCATCACTGTGCTTGGTATTGCTGATAATGATGTTATGGACACTGTAGCAGCAGAAGCAACAGAAAAATTAAAAGCAGTAATTGTCGATCTGGAAAAATAGCTCCACTTTTTAATAGTGATGTCATGGTCACGTCACTCACTTATTATTGCATTTTCCAAGATCATAAGTCGATAGATTCAGACTCCTAAGAACTGAGCAGGAGAATGTAATTATCATCCATTAAAAAGGGGTTGTGCATTACTACACAGCCCCTTTTTTAATAGCTTATAACTCTAAAGCTAGCCAAATATTCCTTTCAACATAAAGAAGAATATTATTGATAGGAACGCGCCTGCTGGTAAAGTAATTATCCACGACATAAAGATATTACCCACAACCCGCAAATCAATCGCGGCTATACCACGAGCTAATCCAACACCTAAGATAGCACCAACCAATATCTGCGTAGTTGATACAGGCAGACCTGTATAAGATGCTAACACAACGGTTGTTGCTGCTGCAATTTCAGCTGAAAAACCACGACTAGGCGTTAGTTCTGTAATATTTTTACCAACAGTAGCGATAACTTTATAGCCTAAAGTAGCAAGTCCTATCACAATACCAATGCCACCAACCAAGAGTACCCAGCTAGGCATAGAGGATTTAGAGGCTAACTCACCACTCTCAGCAAGGCTAATAACAGCAGCCATTGGACCAACCGCATTTGCAACATCATTTGAGCCATGTGCGAATGCCATTGCTGATGCTGTAAACACCATTAGCACAGCAAATATTTTTTCAACATTAGCATAATGAAAACGTTTCTCAGCCCCTTCGTCATACTTAATACGGCGAATTAGCCAAATGCCAATCATGGCTATAATAACGCCGACTATTGCTGCGTATACAAACTCCATTCCACCATTAACATCTAGACCAATATGCTTCAGGCCTTTTTTAATGGTAACTAATGCAATAATAAAGCCGACCATAAAGAGGTAAACAGGACCATATTTAATGGCATTTTTGAGCGGTTCAGAGGTATTGATAACCAGTTTATGGATACTGGTAAAGACGGCAAATGCTATCGTACCTGCTAATAAAGGTGAGATAACCCAACTTGCAACGATACTACCAACTTTAGCCCAGTTAACCGCATCAGAACCCACTCCAATAGCAGCAAAACCAACTACAGCACCTACAATACTGTGCGTCGTAGAAACTGGCCAACCTTTAAGACTAGCAATTAATAACCAAGTTCCCGCTGCTAATAGCGATGCCAGCATGCCCCAGATGAGCAAATCTACATTACCTTGGAAGGCATCAAGCGAAACGATACCTTTACGAATTGTTTTGGTAACTTCCCCACCTGCTAAATAAGCACCTGCAAATTCAAAAATTGCAGCAAGAATAACGGCTTGCTTGATCGTAATTGATTTTGACCCAACCGAAGTCGCCATTGCATTAGCAACATCATTGGCACCAATACCCCATGCCATGAAGATACCAAAAACAGCAGCGAGGGTAATATAAATCATCGCTGTATCTGAAAAGAAATCCATAATTACTTCCCCTTTATCTTGCCAACATTAATTGTAATCGACTGCCTACTTTTTCAGCATCATCCGCTACACGCCCTACCCAATCAATTAAACGATAGGTAAACATAACGTCTGTTGGTCGTAAATCATCTTCTAATTCATAAAGAATGCCTTTTAAGTGATTCTGCATCCTATCAGTCTCAGTTTCGATATCACTAAGTTTTAAGAGCATACCTTCAACATGATCAACTTCAAGACCTCTAAAACCCGTTTCTACTAATTCATCAAGTTCATTGATAATATCAAGTGCTTGTTTAACCGTGGCAATACACTTATTGGAGTACTCTATAAATAAGTATTGCATCTCTGTAGGCAATGTCATTTTTCGCCCTACAATCAAACGGGCTATCGACTTACCTTGATTGGCAATTTGGTCTTGCATGAGTAACACATCTAAAAGATCACGACGATCAATCGGCATAAACAAGCCTTTAGGCAAGTTATGGCGCAACTCTTTCTTCATTATGTCTGCTTCATGCTCACCTTTCACTAAAGCGTCATGTGCTTCCTTAATTTTAGCTTCATCAACCGCATTAACACCTTCAAATAACAGCGTCATATTCTTAATTGACATGTAAACACAATACATATGTTCTTGTAACGGACGTATTGGAGATCGTCCAAATAAACCAGACATATAATTTTTTGCAACCATGATAGCCACTCGTGAAATAATAAAGGGGAATATTTTAAGTGCTAGCGATAAGCACGTAAAGGATTTATCAAAATTGAAATTTAATAGACCTCTCTCCAAGGTTAAATCATCATATTGATAAATTATGCCTTGATAAAAAGCATTGTAAATTAGTTTTGATTTTGGTGTTTTAGGAGGAAATTACCAATTGACCACCCTAGGTTTTCTGTAACTCTCGCTACAGTTCAAGCTCAAGCGCGATGATATGGGTGGTTTTCAGTAATACTCCAAGCCCGATAAAGTTGCTCTGCAACAATAATACGTACTAAAGGATGAGGAAAGGTTAGATTGGAAAGTGACCAGTGTTCATTGACTATAGAAAGGACTTCTTTTGTAAGCCCATCAGGACCACCAACCAACAAAGCAATATCCTGCCCTGACATCATCCAGTCTTCTAGGCGTGTTGCTAGCTTATCTGTTGTCCAAATACTGCCTTTACCATCTAGAGCAACCACACGACAGTTATTAGGAATCGCAACTAATAATTTTTTAGCTTCTTTATCTTGGATGTTTTCTATACTGCTGTTTTTGTTTCTTTTTTCAGCGGGGATTTCTTTTAAAATGAGCTTACATTTTGTCGGCATTCGATGCGCATATTCATCATAGCCTTTGCTTACCCAAGCGGGCATTTTTGTGCCCACTGCTAATAAATAAATACGCATTAGGCTTCAGCAGTTTCACTATCACCTTGCCATAGCCTTTCTAACTGATAAAACTCTCGCACATCTGGCAACATAATATGTACAACAACATCACCCAAATCAACTAAAGCCCACTGCCCTTCATTTGCACCTTCCATACCTAAAGGCTCAAGACCTGCTTTTTTTGCATCAGCATTGACAGAATGCGCTAGTGACTTTACATGTCGTGTTGATGTCCCTGTCGCAAAGAGAAGCACATCACTCATTGATGATTTCCCCATCACATCGATAACGAAAATATCTTCTGCTTTCATATCATCTAATGCATCATGACAGATCTTGACTACTTCTTTTAATTCCATGTTTTATTTATCTTGTATTCTATAAAATGTAGATTATATCTTGTATCCACTCATTTGTGTTTATTATTAATTGCACGAATTAACGACTTAACACAGCATGACGCTCAAGATCAATAATATTACTACTTGCACTTCCCTTTCTCAAACCTTCATCAACAGGATCACAATAAAGTTTATTTTCAGTGATATAGTCAGCGACTTCAATCGGCATTAAATAACGTGCACTTAAACCTTCTAAACGCTGACGACGAATATCGGTTGCCGAAATAGCAAGTTGAGTCACTTCCATAAATAACAGCTTCCCTGCGGAAGCACTCTCTAGCTCTTCAACAGATTCAACCATACGCCCTGTTGCCCAAGATTCTAGTTTAGGAATTTTATAACCAGGCCGACAAGAAATAACCACATGCGCCATTTCTAAAATAGCACGCCAGTTTTTCCATCGATTAAAACCTTGAAAAGCATCAACACCGAGCATTAGCACTAGAGGTTCATCAAATTCTTTATACAATGATCTCAAGGTATCAACTGAATAAGAAGCACCTTCCCGACGTAGCTCACGGTCATCTAACTGAAATTCAGGGGTATTTTTAACCGACAGGTCAACCATTTTTAAACGGTCTTCTGGTGATGCCATCGGTTGGTCACGATGAGGTGGAACTTTACAGGGTATAAAACGTACTTGTGTTAATGATAAACGCTCACAAACTTCAAGCGCTGGGCGCAAATGACCAAAGTGGATAGGGTCAAATGTCCCTCCCATGATTCCAATCATATTATTACTCGCTATATTTTAGGCACGTTCTTAGGGAATCTCTGATCAAGCTCAATTGTTTTATGCTGACTAGAATTACCCTAATTTCCCACGAAAGTCGCAACAATAGAGTGGCTACTCTTGCTCACTTCGTAAAAATCAAAACAATTCCATCTCAGCCTAATTCTAATCAACTTAATCAGAGAGGTTCCTTAAAAGCTGTTTGATTGACACTCAAAACAGTTAGAACTTATTAAAATAACAAAATTCAAGATCTATATCGTCTCGATTATTATTGCCTTATGTGGCCATCGCCAAAAACCACGTACTTCAAAGAGGTTAAACCTTCCAACCCCACTGGACCACGTGCATGTAATTTATCAGTACTAATACCAATTTCTGCCCCTAGCCCATACTCAAATCCATCTGCAAAGCGTGTGGATGCGTTCACCATAACCGAGCTTGAATCTACTTCTCTCAAAAAACGCCGTGCTTTGCTATAATCTTGCGTAATAATACTATCGGTATGTTGCGAGCTATAAATGTTTATATGCTGAATGGCATCATCCAACCCATTTACTATTTTGATAGATAAAATTGCCGCGAGATACTCTGTCCCCCAGTCCTCCTCTGTCGCAGGAATACAATTACTTATAATAGCTTGTGTTTTTTCACAGCCACGTAATTCCACACCTTTTGCTGTGTATTTCTCTGCTAATACAGGTAATACATCAGCGGCTACTTTTGCGGAAACAAGCAATGTCTCCATTGTGTTGCAAGTTCCGTAGCGTTGTGTTTTTGAGTTATATGCAACGCTAACTGCTTTTTCTAAATCGGCATCATCATCAATATATACATGACAAATACCATCTAAATGTTTGATAACAGGTATTAATGAGTCTGCTGTTACTCGTTCGATTAAACCTTTTCCACCACGCGGAATAATAACATCAACCGAGTCTTTTAAACGTAGCAACTCACCTACTGCTGCACGATCGGTAGTGTCGATTACTTGTACGCTGTCACTTGGCAAACCTACATCTGATAATCCTTGTTGAATGCAAGAAGCAATCGCACGATTTGAATGAATTGCTTCCGACCCACCTCTGAGTATAGTTGCATTGCCAGATTTTAAGCACAATGCAGCGGCATCAACGGTCACGTTTGGTCGAGATTCGTAGATAATGCCTATTACACCGAGGGGAACACGCATTTTCCCAAGCTGAATTCCCGACGGACGGTAGTCCATATCCGTAATCGCACCGATTGGATCAGCCAGTGTTGCAATTTGACGCAAGCCTTCCGACATTCCTTCAACACCATCATCTGTTAATGCCAAGCGATCCAATAAAGCAGGCGTCAAACCTTTAGCTTTAGCCGCAATTAAATCTTTTTCATTCTCACTTTTTAGCCAGTCTTTCCTTTCAAGCATTAATTTAGCAATAGTTATTAATGCTTTGTTTTTAATAGCTGTTTCTGCCGCAGACAAAACAATAGAAGCGGCACGTGCTTTACGCCCTACTTCTTGCATATATTGAATAATATTTGTATCGCTATTAGTGCTGGTCATAGTGGTATTTCACAAGTTACGTTACACATCTAAAAGTATAGGCATTATGTGTAAATTTTCAAATAATTTAAGGAGCCCTGATTAATAGGGGCGCAAGTGTATAGGGATATATAAAGATCACAAGTACTGTCCGCAAAAATTATTTCAAGTTCTTATTACTTCAATACCTGATAATAATAGGGCTAATTCTAGCAATCCAGCCCAAACTCTACCCACACCTTTGTTGCCCTCTTCACTTTGTCCTTTCGATAAGCGGTCGATACTTGCACTGCGCGATAATATCGCCTGCCAATCGGCTGATTTGTGCAGGCGCTGTAACGCCATTTGGAAACTTGGCTGGCGCGGGCGTGGTATTTTGCTCATGACACGAGCCTGATTTACGCCTTGATCGAGCTGAAAACAAGCATCATAAAGTTGTCGAGAAAGATCAGACAAAGTCCATAATACAAGCTGTATCGCAACACCTTCTTGTTGAAGGTTATGCAAAATATGTTGCACACGATCAGTTTTACCTACCATCACTGCTGTTGAGAGATCAAAAATATTAAAACGCGAACTATCACTAACAGATTCTTGAACCTGCTCTAGACTAAGACTTCCCTCACTGTATAAGAGTTGTAGCTTATTAATCTCTTGCACTGCCGCCAATAAGTTCCCCTCTATACGTTCTGTTAAAAAACGCACCGCATCTTGGTTAGGTTGGAAGTTGTGCTGTCGTAAGCGTTTAGCTATCCAACCCAATGTTTGAGCAGGTGATAACTTCCATACTTGAATCATCACGCCTGCGCTATCTAAAGCTTTAACCCATGCCGTATTTTTGGTGCGATAATCCAGTTTATCCATTTGGATTAGCAATATTTTATCATCGGGAATATTCGCCACATACTCGCGCAAAGCATTACTGCCTGCCTTGCCTGGTTTTGAGTTGCTTAAACGCAAATCAAGCAGTTTTTTCTCACTAAAGAGGGACAAGGCACAAGACGACATAGTTAAACTATCCCAATTAAACCCTGTTGTATCTACCTGTAATATCTCACGTTCACTATAACCATACTTTACCGCTGCGACACGTATTGCATCAGCAGCTTCCATCATTTGTAACGGTTCTTCACCCGATAAAAAAAAGATTGGCTTGAGGTTTTCCTCACGCGATAAAAAACTTGGCAGTTGCTCAGCAGAAAGTTTCATCTAAAAATGCCCCAACCACTCGGAAAGATAATAGATAAACTGCCCTTCGGATGACTTAGAGGGACCGATAACAATCGCTGCATACAGTTTTTTTTGTATATTTTCTGCCGCCACTGCCTCTTCTCGACTTCCCTTTAGCTCAACACAACTTGCAGCAAAGCGCTTACGACTGCGACGAGGTACAGAAACCACCGCATAATGAGGTCGAGAGACGTTTGTACTAGGATCAGGAGGAACCATACCGCGCATATCTACGACCTCTCAGATGATTTGGTATTGTTTGCTTTGCTACCTGTTTTCTTATTTTCTGTTTTTGTTTCACCAGCCTTAGCACCACCTTTATTCATGGCTTTACCCTCCGCAGCACGACGTTTACGAACTTCTTTAGGATCAGCAATTAAGGGGCGATAAATTTCCACACGATCTTTATCGCGCAGGTTTTCTGTCATTTTTTTCATCTTACCAAAAATACCAATATCCATATTTTCTACATCTAACTCTGGATATTGCTCCAGCATACCCGACTGCAAAATGGCATCCTTAGCCGTTATGCCGTCATCCACTTCAAAGGAGAGCAAGGTTTGTTCTTTAGGTAAGGCATAAACAACTTCTACAGTAATCACTTTTTTCTCCTAATATTTATTTATACTTCGATTTAGCTCTTTCCACAAAAGAATCAACCAATGTGTTTGCAACCTGATTGAAAATTGGTCCAATGGCTAAACCCACCAAACGATTAGAAAATTCAAACTCTAAATCTAAGGATATTTTACACGCCGTATCTTGCAAAGGCTGAAAACGCCAAAAGCCATGTAGCTTCTTAAAGGGTCCATCTAATAGCTGCATCTCGATTACTTCATTCGCTTGCAATATATTTCGTGTCGAGAATGCCTTATTGATACTTCCTTTAGCAATGGTCACCGTCGCCTCCACCATCGAATCATCACGTTTATGCTCTATCGACTCACCACACCATGGTAAGAAGTCTTGATATGACGTAATATCATCAACCAGTTGGTACATTTGTTCACAACTATAGGGTACTAAAGCGCTACGGCTAATATTTGGCATAAATTATCCTAGAATGATTATAAAGTGATGAGGGTTATAATACAGCTATGGCTAAGAAGCAAAAGAAAAAAAAGGGACACGGCGGTTTAACTATTGCTGCCAATAAAGTTGCAAGACATGAATATTTTATTACCGATACGCATGAGGCAGGACTTGTATTACAAGGCTGGGAAATCAAAAGTTTGCGTGAAGGTCGTGTGCAGCTAAAAGAAAGTTATATCAATTTTCATCAAGGCGAAGCATGGCTAGTGGGTTCGCATATATCCCCTCTACTTTCAGCTTCTACACATATATCACCAAACCCAACCCGCCAGCGTAAATTATTACTGCACGATTATGAAATCATACGCCTACAAGCAGCCGTTGACCGCAAAGGCAACTCTATCGTGCCCCTGATTCTTTATTGGAAAAATAACCGCGTGAAGCTTGAAATTGGCGTGGGTAAAGGTAAAAAACTGCATGACAAACGTGCTTCATCAAAAGAGCAAGATTGGAATCGCAATAAAGCACGAATATTAAAAAGTGGATAAACATTAGTAACCCTGCCCTAACGTTTCACTGAAAAGTAAAAATTATTAGATGAGTTAGTACCGATACTCACTCATCTAAATGATCACTTTCACCGTAGTATTTGGACACACCGTGAAATATTCAGGATGAACACCATGAAAAACTTTTTCGCAGCACTTTTCACTTTTACTACGTTTGCCATCATTTTTAGTTTGATCACATCATTAGAAGCAGCACCTGAGAAAAATGGTTTTAATCTCGCGGGTAGCCTTATTCCGATCAATAAAATTTTTGGTGGTGGTCCTCCAAAAGATGGCATCCCGTCTATCGACAAACCTAAGTTTTTGAAAGCTAATCAAGCTAGATTTTTGAAAAGCTCTGATCGCGTTATTGGCATCGAAGTAAATGGTAATTACCGCGCTTACCCAATAAAAATTCTCAACTGGCATGAAATAGTTAATGACAGAGTCGGCAATCATCCTATTGTCGTTACCTACTGCCCATTGTGTGGTACAGGCATGGTTTATGACGCTAAAATAGGAGGTCACGCACTACAATTTGGCGTATCAGGATTACTTTACAATAGTGATGTTCTACTTTATGACCGCCAAACCCAATCCCTATGGTCACAAATTTTATCCAAAGCCATTAGTGGCAAGCAAAAAGGGACAAAACTCAAAATAATCCATTCATCACACACCAGCTGGATTCAGTGGAAAAAGCGCCACCCAAATACCTTAGTGCTATCAACCGATACAGGCTATCAACGTAATTATGATCGCTCTCCCTATGGCGATTACGATAATAATCAGGCGATTTATTTCCCACTAGCTGCTAAAAGTAAACGCTACCACCCTAAGGAACGTGTAATAGGTATTACTATTAATGGTAACCATAAAGCCTACCCTTTTGCAGAATTATCGCGCAGTAGAAGCAATACACTAAGTGATACCTTTACAGGTAGGACACTGCGTATTGACTTTGATAGTGATAATCGAGATGGACATATTACCGATCAACACGGCAACCTCATTCCTAGCGTGAACAGCTTTTGGTTTGCTTGGTATGCTTTTCATCCTGATACTAAAGTTTATAAGTATAGAAAATAGACACTAAAATTATTCAGGCTCTTCAAAGCACTTATTAGTTTTACCCTAAGATCCTAATTAACTCCCTTGCTATGTATATTTAACCCTAAATACGGCATAATCGCCCTCTTTCACAGTTCAGACTGGGCAAATACTATCCATGTTTAAAATTATCACTGAAAATTCAACAGCTAACATCAAAAACGATGTGCTTTCTGGGCTCACGGTTGCACTTGCATTAGTACCCGAAGCTGTTGCTTTCGCTATACTTGCCCATTTGCCCGCAATTGTTGGTCTCTATGCCGCCTTTACCATTGGGCTTGTTGCCGCCATTATTGGTGGTCGCCCTGGGATGATTTCAGGCGCTACGGGAGCTATTGCAGTCGTAATAGGTACTTTAGTATTGCAACATGGTGCTGAATATTTGTTTGCCGCGGTTGTCGTTATGGGCGCTATACAAATTCTCTTTGGTGCATTAAAGCTGGGTAAGTTTATACGCCTTGTCCCCCACCCTGTATTCCTTGGTTTTGTGAATGGACTAGCAATGGTGATATTTATCTCCCAGTTAGAACATTTTAAAATTGAATTACCTGATGGTACAAAAGAATGGATCACAGGCTCAACCCTGTACATTATGCTAGCTCTTATCGCTCTCACAATGGCAATCATCAAATTCTTACCACGCCTAACTACCTTTATTCCCTCAACACTAGCCGCGATTATTATAGGCACATTAATAACCCTTGGTTTGTCACATTACTTAAATATTGATACGCGTTCTGTGGGTGACATCGAATCAATCAAAGGAACTTTCCCACCTTTCCATATTCCTAATGTGCCCTTTAATTGGGAAACATTACAAATCGTATTCCCTTACGCTATCATTATGGCATTAGTGGGCTTGATCGAAAGCCTACTCACATTGAATCTAATTGATGAACTAACCGAATCACAAGGTCAACCTAATCGTGAGTGTATCGGTCAAGGTGTTGCTAATACTGTTACAGGCGTCTTTGGTGGCATGGGTGGCTGCGCGATGGTTGGTCAAAGCATCATCAATATTCGCTCAGGTGGACGAGGACGATTATCAGGTATATCCGCAGCTTTATTCTTACTGCTCTTTATCATGCAAGCCTCGGAGCTTATCGAGCAAATACCTATTGCAGTACTAGTTGGCGTTATGTTTATGGTTGTTATCGGCACATTTGAGTGGAGTAGCTTCAGACTCTTCGGCAAAGTTCCTATTGCTGACATATTCATTGGTATTTCTGTTGCCTTGATAACAGTGGTTTCCGACAACTTGGCTCTAGCAGTTATTATCGGCGTTATCTTATCTGCGTTAGTGTTTGCGTGGAATCATGCCAAAGAAATTAACGTGACAACACGTATGAATAAAATGGGTGATAAAGTTTACGAACTACACGGGCCTTTGTTTTTTGCCTCGGTACACAACTTCCAAG
>DQSN01000095.1 GCA_015663245.1 Leucothrix mucor | reverse complement strand
TAATAAAATCTCTTAAACAAGCACGTATTGAAAAGGATCTCAAACAGTCGGAACTGGGAGCAAAGCTTGGTCTTCCACAAAGTCATATTTCTAAAATAGAGAAAGGCGGAACTGATCCTAGATTATCTACGGTTAGTGATATGGCTCTGTTGTTGGATAGGGAATTAGTATTAGTGCCAAAAGCAATGCTACCTGCAGTAATGGCTTTTATTGATGGTGAAGATGAGCAAAAGCCTCTATGGACGCTTGATAGCGATAATGAAGATGAAGAGAGTTCACTGTGAGGAATATTCTCAATGTTTATCTTAGTAACCGTATCATTGGCAATATAACGCTACTTTCTGGTGAGCGTAGTTTTTTTGCTTTTGATGAATCCTATCTTAATGATGATGACAGGTTAACCTTGAGTCAGTCTTTTTTTTCCCAGCAAGGAGGAATTATTGCTGAGACTAAGATAAGACAAACCAAGCTACCGCCGTTCTTTTCCAACCTTTTGCCAGAAGGTCACCTACGAACGTATCTGGCATCTCAAGGAGGAATTAATGCTAGTCGTGAATTTAAACTAATTGAGTTACTAGGTGAAGACTTACCTGGTGCAGTAAGCATTAAACCTCTTGAAGGCGCAGAAATTTCTGATACTGACAAGGAGGCAGGGCAAGAGTCTTTGGGTGAGGCCAAGTATCGTTTTTCACTGGCTGGTGTTCAGCTAAAGTTTTCAGCACTTGCTGATAACAGGGGAGGTCTCACCATTCCTGTTAGCGGTATTGGGGGAGACTGGATAGTAAAATTGCCCGCACAAAACTTTATGTCTGTTCCAGAAAACGAATGGTCAATGCTTGATCTGGCAGAAAAAATTGGAATCCCTGTGCCTGAAACTAAATTGATTGATCTTGATGAAATTAAGGGCTTGCCAGACCTTGGCGTACTGTCAGGCACAAAGGCACTGGCTGTGAAACGCTTTGATAGGAGCAAGTCTGGTAAACGGATTCATATTGAAGATTTTGCACAGGTGTTTGGCGTTTATCCCCATGATAAATACCATAAAGCCAACTATGCTAATTTAGCCAATATGGTCTGGATGCTAACTGGAGAAACAGGACTGACAGACTTTATTAGGCGACTGACTTTTAGTATTCTAATTGGCAATGGCGATATGCACCTAAAAAACTGGTCGCTTATCTACCCTGATGGTCGCGTACCGCAACTTGCACCTGCCTATGATTTTGTTTCAACGGTTCCCTATATTCCTGATGATAAATTAGCTCTTAATTTATCGGGTACTAAGGATATGGGGACAATCAATCTTAATCATTTTAAAAAGCTTGCAGCTAAAGCTCACGTTCCTGAATTTTTATTATTAAAAGTGGTGAAAGAAACCGTTGAAGAAACTAAAGAAAGTTGGAGTCAGAATAAGCTGGAGTACCCTTTATCAGATGCTATTCTAAAGAGAATAGATCAGCATCTATTGAAGAATAATTTATTGTTGACGTGAAGGGATAACAACATTTTTAAGGACACGGAATTCATGTCCATAATAATGCTAAAGGAATAGCATAGTAATTTTTGTCTTTACCGCCAAAAGGTAAGATTCGTGATCCTGTATATAAAACTAGCCCATATTTGAATTGTTCACCCACAAGCTCAGAGAATTTACGAATTCCTTTAAAATCACTTTCACGTACTGTGCTTGATGCCTTCACCTCTATCCCAATTAAAGAGCCATCAGATTGCTCAAGTATAATATCTACCTCATTTTTTTGTTTATCTCTATAGTGGTAAAGTTTCATGCTTTCTTGAGACCATGTCATGTGTTTAAAGCATTCCATTACCACAAAACTTTCGAGTAATCCCCCATAAAAGTTTGAATCTAATAGCTGTTGTGGCTTCTTTATCCCTAGTAAATAACATGCCAACCCAGTATCAACCATTTGTAGTTTTGGCATTCCTATTGTTTGGCGCTTAGCGCTATTCTTAACAAAAGGATAAACACGTTTAACAATAAACATCCATTCTAATGCTTCAATATAAGATTTAACGACTTTGTCATTTTGAGCAAGGTCATTGGCGATATTTGCATACTTCAATAGATTACCGCTTAATCCCGCAAGATAGGGTATAAGCCCTTCTAGCTTGGTGTGATAATCGCCTTTCGCTTGATAAATACTTTCAAAATCTTTGAATAAACGCCCTTGCAAATATGATTGTAGCCAGATTTGTCGGGCGCGAGGGCTTTTCTCTTGTAGTTCGGGATAACCACCATCAATGATTGTTTGTGCGAGTTGTTCCCGATTAAGTGATGGTAAATTTTCTGGTATGGATAATTTATCTGCGAGTAAAAAATCAATTAAATTAAAACTCCCCCCAATGATTTCAGTGATAGAAAGTGGATATAGCTCTACTCTGGCCATGTGGCCTGGTAAAGCCTCTTGGGTTCTGGCGGAACTAAAAATATCAGCAGATCCAGTAAGGAAAAAACGACCTCGCTCATTAGCTTGTAACTGATCAGAGACTAATTTAATGGCAGAAATAAGTTCAGGTGCATATTGAAACTCATCAAGTACAGTAGGTTGCCCAGCAAAGCTATCAATAAAGCCATGAGGGTCTGATTGAGCAGAGGCTAAGGCAGTCTGTTCATCAAGTGAGATATAGCGCATTCCTAATTCTTTCGCTATTTGTTGTGCAAGTGTAGTTTTACCTGCCTGTCTAGGGCCTGTTAAATACAGAATACGAAACTCATTAAGTAATTCTTTAAGAAAGCTTTTACTAAGACGGCTATACACGATTAACTCACTTTAATAATACGAGATAAAGTGTACCATAATACGAGTTATATGAGATGATAATACGAAAAAAAATAGTGATACATTTGATATTTAGTAGTTTTTTAAAGAATATCAGGCTTACCAGCCTTGTCTTGAGCTGTAAACTTACAACCTTCATGATAGCCAGAACAACCCCAGAATTTCCCTTTCTTACCTGATATTTGCCTTAATTTCTTGCCACATTCAGGACAAGGAATTTTTGATGTTACAGCTTTGCGTTTCTTGCCAGGTTTGCCGCGGCTGTCAGGTGCAGTGTATTTGCATTCTCGATCACTACATCCCCAGAAAAAACCTTTCTTACCCTTGATGCGTCGAAGCGCACTATTGCATGTTGGACAAAGGTGCTTGGCACTTGCCTGAATATTCATTTTAGCTGTGTTGTCACTCTCAAACTTTACAATTCTTTTCAGAAAGCGTTTTTGAGAGGCTATAAAATCATCCATGGAGACCTTGCCTGTTGCTATGGATTCAAGTGATTGCTCCCACATAGCGGTTGTTCCTGGAGACTTGACCGCTTCTGGCAGGGCAGTGATCAGGCTGCGACCTGCACTTGATGAATGAAGGTATTTGCCTTTTTTAATAAGTAATGCACGTTTAAGTAACACTTCAAAGATATTAGGTCGGGTTGCTACTGTGCCAATGCCTGTGGTCTCTTTTAGAATCTTTTTTAGCTTGGGATCTGTCACCTCCCTTGCTACATTTTCCATTGCTTTTGAGAGTGTGCCTTCAGTGTATCGTGCTGGTGGCTTGGTTTTCTTTTCTTGAATCTCACTATCTACTACTGGTATCACATCACCTTTGGTAACTTGGGGTAAGGATTGTTCATTGCCCTGTAC
>DQSN01000206.1 GCA_015663245.1 Leucothrix mucor | reverse complement strand
AAGCAAAAATCAAACATTGCTACCAACACAGCTTAAAAACACTACGCAAAAAATCAAAACCTTATAACCAAGCTATCGCCGACGCTAGTTCGCAATACGGGATTAGCACTGCCCTTATACGTTCTATTATTACCGCAGAAAGCTGCTTTAAACCTGCCGTTGTCTCGCCACAAGGTGCAACAGGCTTGATGCAATTGATGCCTGCTACTGCCAAGCGTTTTGGCATAAAGAATCTCACCGACCCTACCAATAACATCCAAGCAGGAAGCCGCTATTTACGTTACTTATTGGATCTTTACCAAGGTAATGTACTATCCACTATAGCAGCTTACAATGCAGGAGAAGGTGCAGTACGCCGCTTTAAGGGAGAAACTCCTAGTTACAAAGAAACAAAAACGTATGTAAAACGGGTAATGTCACTTTACGATAAGTTTTATCATGCTTACCAACAGCAATCTAATTAACTGATGTTACACAGAAAATCATATTTCCTCTGTACCTGAACGAAGTTCAGCCGTTTGCCGATGCGTTAGCGAGGCGTTGTTCCCATTCTAACCGCGCCGAGCATTTGCAAGGCATAATGGATCAGCAGGGCAAGTGTTTGAACGGAGCTTGCGGAGTGAGTTTTTGCCCTGCCCATTATGGCTTGTAAAGCGCAGGAGAAAGCGGGTAGCTGGGATCGCTTTTTCTTTGGTTACTTTCTTTTGGCGACGCAAAAGAAAGTAACTCGTAGCCAACACTCGTTTTGGATAAAAGCACCTTGAATTGGCTGGCTACGAAAATCTGTACTGAAAACTCAAAAAACATTTACTGCGTAAGATCAGTAATTAATACAGATTAAGAAAATTGTTTCTAAAAATGAAAACCATATGAATTACAAGCTCTTTATCTTATTTTCATTCTATAAAAAATTATTTTCTACTATACTTATTATTAAAAATGAATGATTTATATAATTAAACAGGTATATCCAAGGTTAGCCTTGGAGTAATAAAATACAAAAATTCATCATTGAATGATTAACCCCAGTGAAATCAATGTGAATTCCCCTACTACACTCATGTGAACCTTACTATAGGGCTATAGATATGCGACCACTAAGAGTCATACTCAATGCAAAATCACCATTAATTAACACCCCTGCATGGCTAGCACTGCTGGAACATTTTAAAGAAGCACGTAAACTGCATATGGTAGATTTATTCGATGCTGACCCTAAGCGTTTTAAGCGATATTCAATTAAATTTAATGGCATGTTATTGGATTACTCCAAAAATAGAATCAATGAGAAAACCCTCAAACTTCTCTTTGGTTTAGCACGTCAAGCCAAGGTCGAAGAACGTCGCGACAGCATGTTTAGTGGAGAAAAAATTAACAATACCGAAGGCCGTGCGGTACTTCATACCGCTTTGCGTAATCGCAGTAACACCCCTGTATTTGTCGATGATGAAAACGTCATGCCAAAGATCAATGCTGAACTGGAAAAAATGCGTATTTTTTCTCATAAAGTTCGTAGCGGACAATGGATGGGCTACGCAGGTTTACCGATTACACATATCGTCAATATCGGCATTGGTGGTTCTGATCTTGGTCCTAGCATGGTCTGCCGCGCACTCAAACCCTATGCTCATCACTCATTAAAAGTAGAATTTGTATCGAATGTAGATGCAACTCACATCGATCAAATTCTTACGCAGATGCGTCCTGAAACCACCTTATTTGTAGTCTCATCCAAAACATTCACCACCCAAGAAACCATTACGAATGCAAACACTGCTAAAAAATGGTTTTTAAATGGTACTGGACGAGTAACCACCGATGATATTGCCAAACACTTTGTAGCCGTTTCAACCAATAAAAAGGCTGTCGAAGAGTTTGGTATAGATACAGATAATATGTTCCGCTTTTGGGATTGGGTGGGAGGACGCTACTCACTTTGGTCTGCCATTGGTCTTTCTAGTATTCTTTATTTAGGCATGGATAACTTCATTGAGTTACTCGAAGGCGCACATGCAATGGATAACCACTTTCGTACCGAGCCATTAGAAACAAATATGCCAGTGATACTTGCCATGTTAGGCATTTGGTATGGTAACTTCTTTGGCGCAGAGTCTAGCGCGGTATTACCCTACGACCATAACCTACGTTTACTACCTGCCTATTTAGAACAAGCAGATATGGAAAGTAATGGTAAATCTGTTGATAAAGATGGGCGACAAACCACCTATTCCACAGGAAAAGTAATTTGGGGAGCAGAAGGCATCAATGGTCAACATGCTTTTTATCAGTTATTACATCAAGGAACACGCCTTATTCCTACTGATTTTATTGCCTCTATCAACTCCCACCACTGCAATGAAACACACTGCAATATACTTGCTGCAAATTTTCTTGCCCAAACAGAAGCCCTTATGCGTGGACGTACAATGGAAGAAACACGCGAGCAATTAAAAGCCGCAGGAATCGAGTTACACAAGGCAGAAAAGCGTTTACCACATATGATTTTTGAAGGAAATCAACCTAGTAATTCTATCGTTATCAAAAAACTAACACCTCATGCTCTAGGCTCTTTAATCGCCATGTATGAACATAAAATATTTGTTCAAGGTAGCGTTTGGAATCTCAATTCTTATGATCAATGGGGAGTAGAGCTTGGTAAAAACCTGACTAAAAACATCTTAGAAGAAGTTGAAACAGGTAATGACCTCTATGAACATGACAGCTCAACCAAAGGTTTGCTTGATTGGTTTCGGGTATGCAGACAAGAAGAAAAAAGCAAGTTAAAACAATAGTCTCAAGAGGCGCCTCATCCAAGGCTTGTGAGGCTCCCCTAAAGACCGAGGATTTAATAATATGCGGAACTTGGCGCAGAATTTTCGTTTCAGATTAGATGATCTTAATACTTAGCTAAGCTTTAGCAAAACTTAGAAGCGTCGCAGGCGCACAGTCACTCTACGCAATAATTAAGATCATTCAAACTAGGATGAAATGACAAACCAAGTTTCGGATATTATTGAACTCTCAGTCCTAAATAATTAACTTGCATAGCAAGCATACAACATCCTCTTCGCCCTCTCTGCAAAAAGTGCTACCATCCCCGTCCATAAACTTCCTAACACCCTGTGTAGCATAAAAATATGGACAAGTACCTCTCAGAGATTAGCGCTTATCTTTCCCCTCTATTTCAAATTTTTGATAGCCAACCTTGGGTTAAAGGCGGAAGCATCATGCTGGCAACCTTTATCTTTGCCTCTGCTAGCTCGTGGATTATTTTTAGAATATTAAAAGTACTAACCAATAAAACAGCTAGCCATTTAGATGATCGCCTGCTCAATATTGCACGCGTCCCCATCTATTATTCGTTACTAATGACAGGTTTCACTACGGGTGTCAATATGATGCCTCTCACGGACAATCTCACAAATAATCTACATAATGGCTTTCAAACAGTCGGCATATTTATTTGGACTACAGCCCTTATACGCATATCAAAAATCATCTTACATCAACTGGCATGGGGCAATAAAAACACCCTTTATCGCTTGATTCGCCCTCAGACACTACCCCTATTCGACAATCTTATTAAGTTAATAATTATTGCCCTGTCGCTCTATGTCACCTTCCAAGTATGGGGCATTGATATGACCGCTTGGCTGGCATCTGCTGGAGTTATTGGTATTGCCGTAGGTTTTGCTGCCAAAGATACGCTCGCTAATTTATTTTCAGGGGTATTCATTCTTGCCGACACGCCTTATAAAATTGGGGATTATGTGGTTCTTGATGGTGAGCAACGCGGAAAAGTGACACATATTGGTCTTAGAAGTACACGTTTAATTACCCGTGATGATGTAGAAGTAACAATACCCAATGCCATTATGGGCAACAGTAAAATCACCAATCAAAGTGGCGGCCCTCATCCAAAATTTAGAATTCGCGTCAAAATAGGTGTTGCTTACGGTTCAGATATAGATCAGGTAAGAGCGATACTCATAAAAGTAGCTGAGGAAGAACCACTGATCACTAGCCTCCCTACCCCACGAGTACGCTTCCGCACCTTTGGTGCATCCAGTTTAGATTTAGAGTTACTCGGTTGGATTGAAGACCCTGAGCTTAGAGGTCGAACGTTAGATAAATTAAATACCACCATATACAAACGCTTTAACCAAGAAAGTATTGAAATTCCTTACGCTAAACAAGACTTGTATATTAAAGAACTCCCAAACATAAAAAGCTAAGCCGCCCCCTTCAAAAAAGGGCTGCTTGATCAGGCATTCCTAACTATTCTCTACCCTGATACTAATATCAGGAAAACTATAAGCGCAGTTTTCTTTTACAGTCTCCCATTGTTGACTGCTACGAGGAAATTTTCGACAGTTTAGTGGGCGCACCTTATAGATGGAACAAGAATAGTTTCCGCCATCAGTTTCTTTAAGAAAGGTACAGCGGAAGGGTAATTTACAGCAATCACCACAGCCATTGCATTCACCTGATCTGCCTTCATCGACAGGTAGTAATGAGGTAATTGTTCTTTTGATTTTCGGGATCATAAATAGATTACTTAGCACTTTAATTCTGTTGTTATTTCTGACAGCTTGCACAATAAAAGCTAGAACGCTGCCCCTGGGTTATCTGTTTTATCAACTCGCCACAAGCGGTACATGCTTCTCCAGCTCGACCATAAACATTAAGCTGCTGTTGAAAGTAACCTGGCTTACCTTCTGCTTGTACAAAGTCCCGCAAGGTTGTGCCGCCCTGTTCTATCGAATGAGCTAAAACAACTTTTATCGCTTCCACTAACTTTTCATAACGCGCTAATGATATTTTTCCTGCGGCTACTTTAGGTGATATTCCTGCCATAAAAAGGGACTCACTCGCATAGATATTACCGACACCTACAACGATATGTGCATTCATAATAAATTGTTTAATAGCAACTATGCGTTTACGAGAAAGCTTATGTAATAAGGCGGCATCAAATAGCTCACTTAAAGGCTCTGGTCCTAATTTGCAAAGCAGCTTATGTCGCAAAGGATCTTCTCTTGTCCATAATACCGCTCCAAAACGACGTGGATCATGTAAACGTAAGGCTTTTCCTGTTGATAAAATAATATCAACATGATCATGTTTTTCAGGTGCTAAATTTTCATCTATAACACGTAAACTACCCGACATGCCTAAATGCAGAATAACCGTACCTTTCGCTGACTCCAGCAATAAATACTTTGCCCGACGTTTAACTGATAAAACAAGCTGCCCTTCTAACTCGTGCAATGATTTAGGCACAGGCCAACGCAACTGAGGTTGACGCACTATAATAGAAGTAACTGTACTCCCCAGAACATAAGGAGTAATACCACGCCGTGTTGTCTCAACTTCGGGTAATTCAGGCATAAGCTAAAAACTTCCTTAAACTTCAGACTCATTCAATATATATGCGGCTTCAATCTCCACCAATAAATCTTCACGGCAAACATCACCTTGCAAAAATAGAACAGTGGGTAAATTCCTTCCGTAACGACGAGTCAATAACTCTTCGGTAATCGACAGCATAAAAAGATCACGTAAATATACTTTTAAATAAGATAGATCTGTTAAGTGATTAATCGGTAGGTCTTGCGTATCTGCACCATGTTGCACCAATGCTTCAATATTTTCTAGAGTCTCTTCTAGTTGCTTTTCTACCTCACCAATATGACGTGTTTCGTGACCAACAATGCTTGCAGTTCCCGAAATATAGAGGTGTGTGGTGTCTTGCCATTTTTTAAGCGTAGCACGAGAAAAGGCGGGGCTTACGGAGCCGTACTGAGGAGGATATAAAAAGGCAGAGGTTTGCCGTGGATTTTCTAGTTGAATACCTGGCTCTTTAGAGGCGATAAAATAGACTTGTAAACCACCACCAGCCGTACCAATAGCTGTTGCAGCAGGTGGCGAATAAACAAAGCCACCCAGATCATCGAGTGTTTGCTGGCGACCTAAGCAAAACTTTTTATAACGCTCCAAGCCTTCCTGATCGTCATTAATGGAAGAAAAATAATTCCAAATACGCAGTACACAGGGATATTCCAATGATTGAATGGTTTCTAAAATTGAGCGATAAGCATCCTCAGAAGCGGCAACAATATCATCATATTTAGTTTCATCTAAAAGCAAATGACCAAATAAAATATCATCATTATAAGCAAGCTGAATTCCATCTATTAAATCTGTTTGTACAGACTCATCGCTATACCAGACTTCAACAACATTCGATAAAGCCAAATTAGGTAAACCAACAGAAAATAGGGGTTTATCTGTATTTTCAGCACTGGCAATCGAAGCATAGCGAATAGCCGCCAACACATTTTCATCAGCATCAAGTGCTGATATATTTTCCACAGGTAAAAATTGGACAGAAAAAGGAAGTGACATAGGGTAAGCAGCTAATATTAATTATGAGAGAGTTATGAATACCCACATGAAATTTTGTTAGATTAATTTTTCTTGGGTACGAATAATGACAATTATCACACGGATGAGTGGTTCAATTCGAGTTCTTTTGCAGGAAACTACCTGCATTATTCAAAAGTAAACCATATATCGTTTCTGAAACAATATAGATTGTCTGCCCTTTTCTCAAGTAACGCTTATGAGTCACTGGATTAAGCGAACCAAATTGAATTTTCACCCCATTAAAAGCAATACTAACCCTCTCAGTTTCCAACCCAAAAATAGATAAGTCTTTACCTTTAATAGTATAACTAGCATCGACAGTATCAGTTAGTAATGTGGTTAAGTGCTGAACTTTACGTCCATCAAGTTCAGCCTGAAGCGGGCTTGTCATCATCCACTTTCCTGATATTTTTTTCAGCTCTAATGTTGATGCTATATTTGATTCAGGATCTTGTCGATAAATATGAATGGATACGATTTCATCGCCCATTGCTTCATCATAAAGTGACTCTAAGGTTTCTCTAGGAGGATTTAATCGTTGAACGATAAACCAAGATAAACCAAGGACTAACAGTAGTAAAAGAGCATTCAGGAGCCAGCGTTTATTTATTATTTTCATTATTGCCTACTTATTAAGAAAATTGAGCGACCAACTTAAGATGAGACATTCTTTAAATTCAATCGATTAAAAATGTAAGCTGTCATTTTTCATAAATTACAGGCATAGCTCTTTTACGTCTATGAAGACCTATCCTAGGAGGCTGGGACTCCTGCAGATTATGAAAAGCTGCTCTTACATGAAAAATAAGTGTTTTTATCTCACCCTAAATTGGCAAGGAACTCTAAACAAAAAACGTGAGTGAATAGTATCATTTAATCAAAGCTTTCTTAGGAGTGAATATTTAATAATTTCCTAAATTTCAATTCCTTAATGCAGCCCTAAACTTTCAAATTCTTTCATTTTTCGCGTTAAGGTATTTCGCCCCCAACCCAATAAATCAGCAGCTTCTTTCTTTTTTCCGCCTGTTTTTTCCAAAGCAACTTTAAGTGCTATGTTTTCAAATAATGGATACAGCTCATCAAAAATTCGCGTATTGCCATTATCCAAGCGTTGATTAATCTCAGACCTTAAAACAGCTTGCCAATCATTGTTAGTCTGCTTTTTTGATGCCTCTGCTTTCAACTCTGCGGGAAAATCATCCAAGGTGATTTCATGCCCCGTTGCCATCACCATTAGCCAACGGCTAATATTTTCTAACTGACGCACATTACCTGGCCAATACAGGGTCTGAATATACTTCATCACTTCGGGAGCTACTGTCTTTGGCTCCACCTGTAATTCCTCTGCGGCACTTTTCAAAAAGCGTTGCAACAGCAGCACAATATCTTCACCTCGGTCACGCAATGGCGGTATTGTTATGCGAATAACATTCAAGCGATGAAATAGGTCTTCACGAAATAAACCTTCTTCGACATGCCGCTCTAAGTTTTGATGCGTAGCAGCAATAACCCTAACATCTACCTGTACTGGTACATGCCCGCCTACCCGATAAAAAGACCCTTCTGATAAAACACGTAATAAACGCGTCTGCAACTCTGCGGGCATATCACCAATTTCATCTAAAAATAGCGTGCCTTTATTGGCTTGCTCAAAACGCCCTTTACGTTGTACATGCGCGCCTGTAAATGCTCCTTTCTCATGTCCAAATAATTCAGACTCCAACAAATCTTTAGGAATTGCCGCCGTATTAATCTCAATAAAAGGCGCATCCGATCGCGGACTATGGGTATGCAAAGCTTTAGCAACCAGCTCTTTACCCGTTCCTGATTCACCTGTTACTAATACCGAAATACTGGATTTACTCAAGCGACCTATCGCACGAAAAACCTCCTGCATGGCAGACGATTGCCCAATAATTTCTTGAGGCTCTACCAGCATATTTTTTTCATCGATAACAACAACGTCATCAATAAATTGAGAGCGATATTGCTCGCTAGCACGCTTTGCCAAGTCCGTTGCATCATTAATATCAAAGGGCTTTGGTAAATATTCAAAAGCGCCCATTTCATAGGCAGATACCGCGCTATCCATATCCGAATGTGCGGTCATAATAATCATCGGTATATCAGGAAATCGTCGCTGTACCTTTTTAAGCAACTCAAAACCACCCATTTCTGGCATCCGAACATCCGAAATAATAACCTCGGGCTGATTATCATCTAATGCTTTTAATAAATCATGGGCTGATTCAAAACTGCTAACGTCCATATTTGCTTTTGTTAATGCTCGTTCCAACACCCAACGAATTGATTGCTCATCATCGACTATCCACACTATTTCAGGATGTACCATCATTTTCCCCTTCTGTTGTCTTCACACTACCACCCTTAGACCCACTAATGGGCAGGAGTAAAACAAAACGTGTATGACCAGGCTTAGATTCAAACTCAATTAAACCATTATGCTTATTGGCTAATGATTGTGCGATCGATAAGCCTAGACCTGTCCCTTCTGCCGAACCACTTATCATCGGAAAAAAGACCTTATCTTGTAAGTCTTTAGGTACACCCACGCCATCATCAACAATTTCTAGCCTCAATGCCAGAGGGTAGGTTTTATGATTTAAAGTGATGTGGCGCAGAACACGGGTGCGAAACAAAATAGAACCTTGCTCCCCAACAGCTTTAATTGCATTGCCTGTGATATTCAACACAATTTGTATCAACCGATCTCTATCTGCATGTAATTCAGGAATACTCGGATCGTAATCAAAACGTAATTGTACGTTATCGGGTAAACTTGGCTTAACCAGTTTGCGCACACGCTCTAACACCTCATGGATATTAACGAATTCTTTTTTCTGTGGATGCGGAGAGCCTAACATTCGATCAACCAACACTTGCAAACGGTCGGCTTCAGAAATAATAATTTTAGTGTAGTCTTTTAGCTCATCATCCAGTAATTCGCCTTCTAATAGCTGTGCAGCACCCCGCAAACCACTTAATGGGTTTTTTATCTCATGCGCTAAACCACGCACCAAGGTTTGCGTTGCTTCTTGCTCCTTCCATAATTGATCTTCACGGGACATACGTAATTGACGATCAACACGATGCAATTCAATAATCACCCCTTCTAACTCACCATCATTTATATAGGGGCTAGCAATACAATCCACAATAACTTCATTTGCCGTCGTTTTTAAAACACACTCACGCAAGGTCTGTGGTTCGCGATACTCCAAAACAAAGTTTAAATGATGTGTAGCAATATTAAGATTAAAAAGTGAAGTGTATGACTTACCAATGATGCGCCTCTGACTCTGACCGAATAGAACTTCTGCGGATACGTTCATATAACTTATCGATAAAGTTACATCTAAAAGCACCACCGCTGTTGTTAGCGCATCGGATAGATCAAAATTAATTTTAGTATTTTCATTCATTATTAATTATTGCAAGCAATTTTTAAGCCAACTTAACGTT
>DQSN01000015.1 GCA_015663245.1 Leucothrix mucor | reverse complement strand
CGTTATTGGCACTTTGTCAAAACGAGTCAAATACTTGCAGATGATGAACAACAGCGTTTAGAGCAGTTACTTCATTACGGTGAGTCCGATAATGCCATTGAGCCAACGGGTGATTTGTTATTAGTTGTTCCTCGCACAGGTACAATTTCTCCTTGGTCGAGTAAGGCGACAGACATCTTACATAATAGTGGTATGGCAAATATCGAACGCGTTGAGCGTGGCATTGCTTATTTTATAGAATCTTCAGGTGACAATGGCTTATCAGATGATGATCGTCAATTTATAGCAACTCAAATACATGACCGCATGATGGAGCAGGTGTTAAGTGATGGGGCGGAGGCAGAGTCACTCTTTAGTGATGCCAAACCAGCTCCTCTAAAATCAATCGATATTTCCAGTGATGCGAGCGGTGCATTAGAAAAAGCCAATATTGAGTTAGGTTTAGCATTATCCTCTGATGAAATTGATTACCTTGCAGAAAACTATTCTGCATTAAAGCGTAATCCAACCGATGTTGAGTTAATGATGTTTGCGCAAGCAAACTCTGAGCATTGTCGTCATAAAATATTCAATGCAGATTGGGTGATCGATGGAGACGCTAAAGATCAAACTTTGTTTGGCATGATTCGTAATACTTATCATCAAGCACCTGAAGGTATTTTATCAGCCTATAAAGATAATGCCTCAGTTGTTGAAGGTTCAGAAGTAACACGTTTTTTCCCTGATACAGGCTCGCAAGAGTATAGTTATCATCAAGAAAAAGTACATATGTTGATGAAAGTGGAGACTCATAACCATCCTACCGCTATATCACCTTTTCCTGGGGCTGCGACGGGTTCTGGTGGCGAGATTCGTGATGAAGGCGCGACAGGTAATGGCTCGAAGCCAAAAGCTGGATTATGTGGTTTCTCGGTATCTAACCTTAAAATCCCGAACTACACACAGCCATGGGAGAGAGAGCTTGGTAAACCATCCCGCATAGACACAGCACTCAATATTATGCTCGAAGGACCAATAGGTGCTGCAGCGTTTAATAATGAATTCGGTCGTCCTAATATTACAGGTTACTTCCGTACTTACGAAGCAGAAGTGCCTTGTGCAAAAGGAACGGAGTTACGCGGTTATCACAAACCGATTATGTTAGCGGGTGGTGTGGGTAATATTCGTCCTGATAATATTGAAAAGCATGATCTTCCCGAAGGAACAGCCATTATTGTTTTGGGAGGCCCTGCGATGTTGATTGGCTTAGGCGGTGGCGCGGCTTCATCAATGACCAGTGGTACAAGTACAGAAAACCTTGATTTTGCTTCGGTACAACGTGGAAACCCAGAAATGCAACGTCGTTGCCAAGAGGTGATTGATCGCTGTGTGGCAATGGGTGATGACACGCCCATCTTATCTATCCACGATGTTGGTGCAGGAGGTATCTCTAATGCCATTCCTGAAATTATCAACGATGCAGGGCGTGGCGGTATCATTCAGCTACGTGCTGTTCCAAATGATGAGCCAGGCATGGCGCCTATGGAAATTTGGAGCTGTGAGGCGCAAGAGCGTTATGTATTAGCTATTGCCGCTGATCGTTTAGATACCTTTGAAGCGATTTGTAAACGTGAACGTGCTGTTTACGCTGTCGTGGGTGAATCAACAAATGAACAACAATTAATAGTAGCAGATGCGCATTTTGATAACTCACCCGTTGATATTCCAATGGATGTGTTATTAGGCAAACCACCCAAAATGCTCCGCGACGTACATCATCAAACCTTCCATAAGCCAGAGTTTGAGCTGGACGATATTCAACTCGATGAAGCAATTGAGCGAGTATTAAGCCTGCCAACCGTTGCATCAAAATCATTCTTAATTACTATTGGCGACCGTAGTATCACAGGCATGGTTAACCGTGATCAAATGGTAGGGCCTTGGCAAGTGCCTGTTGCCGATGTTGCAGTAACTTTAGCTGATTATAAGTCTTATAAAGGCGAGGCGATGGCGATAGGAGAGCGTACTCCGATAGCATTGGTTAACCCAGAAGCGTCAGGGCGGATGGCAATAGCGGAAGCGATTACCAATATAGCTGCGGCAAAAATAGATAAAATCTCAGATATATCTATGTCAGCAAACTGGATGGCGGCTGCAGGGCATGATGGCGAAGAAGCGGCGCTGTTTGATACGGTAAAAGCTGTGGGTGAAGAGCTTTGCCCCGCTTTAGGAATTGTCATACCTGTTGGTAAAGATTCTCTTTCAATGAAAACAGTGTGGGAAGAAGGGGGCGAGTCACGCGCGATGACAGCGCCATTATCATTACTTATTACTGCGTTTGCGGTGGTGCAGGATGTACGAGATACGCTAACTCCACAACTAAGAACGGATAAAGGTGACAGTGATTTAATCTTAATTGATCTCGGCAAAGCTAAGAACCGAATGGCGGCATCTGCTTTAGCTCAAGTTTACTCGCAGGTTGGTCATCATGCGCCTGATTTAGACAGCGCCGATACCCTAATTGCTTTCTTTAAGGTTATTCAAGAACTCAATCAAGAAGATCGTTTGATGGCTTACCATGATCGCTCCGATGGTGGTTTGTTAGCAGCTTTGGCAGAAATGTCATTTGCAGGTCATACAGGCATCAGCATTCATTTGGATGATCTTGCAAAAAGTCCACTAGAGGCTCTCTTTACAGAGGAGCTGGGTGCGGTTATTCAAGTGCATCATAGTGATACAGAAGACGTGCTTTCTGCCTTCCGTGAAAATGGTTTAGGCAAACATACCCATGTTATCGGTAAACTAAACGATGCTGATGAAGTCATCTTTACTTGGGCGGGGGACAATATTTATCAACAACCGCGCATTGCACTGCAAAGAATCTGGTCAGAAACAAGTTATCGCATGCAGTCTTTGCGTGATAACACCGACTGCGCAACACAAGAATTTGAGCGAATAGAAGACAGTAAAGATACAGGCTTATTTGCCGACTTATCTTATGATGTGGATGCTGATATATCAGCACCTTATATTAAAACAGGTGTTAAACCACCGATGGCAATCCTACGTGAGCAGGGTGTCAATGGACAGATAGAAATGGCAGTTGCTTTTGATCGAGCAGGCTTCCAAGCGGTTGATGTGCATATGACGGATATTATCAGTGGCAAAGTATCATTGAGTGATTTTAAAGGTGTGGTTGCCTGTGGTGGTTTCTCTTATGGTGATGTCTTAGGTGCTGGTGGTGGTTGGGCCAAATCTATTCTGTTTAATGAGCGGGCTAAAGATGAGTTTAGTGCTTTCTTTACCCGTGATGATTCCTTTGGTTTGGGTGTTTGTAATGGTTGTCAGATGTTTTCACAATTAAAGCACTTAATTCCTGGTGCTGATCATTGGCCACGTTTCTATAAGAACCTATCGGAGCAATTTGAAGCACGTGTAGCGATGGTCGAAGTAATGGATTCACCTTCTATCTTTCTACAAGGTATGCAAGGTTCAAAAATGCCAATTCCTGTTGCTCATGGTGAAGGTCGGGCGGTGTTTGATGTGGTATCAGGTGCGCAAGATGCCTTTGACAAAGGTTTAGCAAGTTTACGTTATTTGGATAATAGCGGTCAGCCCAGTGAGCATTATCCAGAAAACCCTAATGGCTCACCACTTGGTATAACAGGGCTTACCTCTGAGGATGGACGTTTTACAACCATGATGCCACATCCTGAGCGAGTCATACGCACAGTCACAAACTCATGGCATCCTGATGATTGGAATGAAGACGCTGCGTGGATGAGAATGTTTAGAAATGCACGTGTTTGGGTTGATTAAGTAATCTTCCACTTTAGCTCCTTGAGCTTAGGCGAAGGACGGTCGTGATAAAGGAAGTTTAATCAAAGGCTGCATTTTTTAGTGTGGCCTTTTTGATAGTATTATCTTCTAACTAAAAACTGCCTAGGGTAGGATTTTATTTTTTATCAAGGGGCGTAATGAATTGTCTTAATGTGAGAAGTAAATGAAAACCAAAGAACAGCAATATGATTAACTTCGAGCGATGCCCTAAACGTATTCAACAACGCTCATTCGAGATCGTGCGTGAACTAGTCGATTTAGAACAGTTTAGTGAAGTGGAAAAACAGATTGCAGTGCGTATGATTTATGCTTGTGGTGATCCCTCCATTATTGATGATCTGCGTTTTAGCACGGGAGCAGCAGAGGCTGGTTTAAAATCTTTGAATGAGCAGAAGCAGCTTATTTGTGATGTAAATTTAGTAATCTCAGCTTTAAATAAAAAACTACTGCCTCATTCTCCTGTCTGTTTGATCAATGATAAAAAAGTTATAGCTCAAGCAAAACAACACGCGCACACACGTAGCATGGTTGCAGTTGATTATTGGCATGAGGTAATAGCAGATAGTATCGTGCTAATAGGCAATGCTCCGACAGCTTTGTTTCGTTTGATGGAGTTACTGGAGAAAGATGAGATCAATAAGCCAGCTTTAATTATTGCTGTCCCTGTTGGCTATACGGGCGCGGCAGAATCCAAACAGTATTTGTGGGATCATCAGCAAGCTTTAGATGTTCCTTGTATTACTTTACTGGGAACACGCGGTAGTAGTGCTTTGGCAGCGACTGCGATGAATGCTTTGCTCAGTTATCAGCATGGAGTTACCTTTTGATTCATGTGGTTGGTTTAGGTCTGGGAGATATTGAGACTTTGAGTAGCGAGGCACTGGAAGCTATACAGTGTTCATCTCTTGTGATGGGGTCGCAACGTCAATTATCTTGTATTAAAGCCCTATTGAATGGGCAGCAACAGAGACAAAACTACCCAAGTCCTTTTGCAAATTTGTCAGATGATTTAGAAAAAATCATCAACAAAAATGTATCGGATGATATTTGTCTGCTCGCATCGGGCGACCCTCTTTTCTATGGTCTTGGTGATTTTCTTTTACGCCACTTTCCTGTCCATCAACTCACCTTTCACAGTAATACTTCCTCCGTCCAGTTAGCCTTTGCACGTATCAAAAAACCATGGCAACAGGCACAGGTGATTAGTCTACATGGTCGTCCTTTAAATAATATGATCCCGCATCTTAGAAATAATCGGCTCTATGCTTTTCTAACGGATAAACAGAGTCAACCGCAAGCGATAGCGGAGTTACTTTGTAGTTATGGTTGTGAAAATGCAGATATTTGGGTGTGTGAAGCTCTCGGCACGCAGGATGAAAAAGTCAGCTGTTTTAAAGCAGAAGCACTAGTTGATAATCTATCTGATTTTCACCCTTTACACGTCACTATCGTGGAAACAAAGACGACAAAGTGTACTTTGCCTAGTTTTCCTGGTTTTGATGATGAGTTGTTTTTTACGGATACAGGTGAAGTTGCTAAGGGAATGATCACCAAGAAAGAAGTGCGCCTGAGTGTATTGAGCTTCTTGCAGCCACAAGCGGATGATATTGCATGGGATATTGGTGCAGGTTGTGGCACGGTGGCGGTTGAATGGGCTTATTGGAATCAACAGGGGCGCATTTATGCTGTTGAATACCATGAAAAACGCTTGGCCTGTCTGGAGAAAAACAAACAGAAGTTTGGGGTGAATAATTTACACATTATTATGGATAAAGCACCAGAATGCTTAGTCGATCTACCCAAGCCTAATACAATATTTATTGGTGGAACGGCAGGAAAGTTAGTAAAAATTATGGATTTCTGCTGGGAAGTGTTAGCTAGTGGGGGGCGCTTAGTGATTAACTGTGTCACCGAAAATTGTAAAGCAGAATTACAACAGTGGTTGATGAAACAAGAGATTAATGATGAGACAGTAGAATGGACTGAAATTGCAGTCAGTAAAGGGGGGCAGTTAGCAGGGCAGCTCTTAATGCGTCCGCGTCTGCCCGTGCGGTTATTAAAAATAATAAAGGAATAGTCGTAGTGACTCAGAATAAAGGCATTTTTTATGGAGTAGGAGTAGGCACAGGTGATCCTGAGTATTTGACGCTAAAAGCAGTGCGTATCATTCAGCAGGCAGATGTGCTTGTCTATTTGCAGTCTGAAAAAGGCGTCACACTTGCACGAGATATAGCCTTGCAGTGGATAGATCGGCAGCAACAAATGGCAATTCTCATGCCTTATAAAACAGATCGGACGGGTGCAAACCAAGCTTATGATAAGGCGGCTAAGAATATTGTTACTTACTTGCAACAAGGCTTAAACGTTGCCTTTTTATGTGAGGGTGATCCGCTATTTTTTGGCTCTTATATTTATCTGCACCAGCGTTTATCCCCTCTACATAATTGTGAAATTATAGCAGGCATCAGTTCTATCCATGCATCAACAGCATTAGCACAAATACCTTTGACGCAACAAAATGAACGTCTTGCGGTTGTGACATCACGCAATACCGATGAGGAAATATTACTTGCGCTGAAAGAATATTCTAGCATTATCATTATGAAAGCAGGAGTGGCGCGCCCACGTTTATTAAGTCTAATAGAAAAAAGTCGGCGGCTAGAAGATACTTGTTATGTAGAAAGGGCAGGACAGGAAGGAGAAAAAATAGTGAGGGATATGAGCCAATTAACAGGGAGGGGGGATTACTTTTCCCTGTTAATTGTTAGTTTAAATTGATTTATCTATGCATATTAAAATCAGAGTCAGGAACTTTTTGAGTACTTAGCTCTTGGATGAAGGCTGACCGTGCACGACGAGAACTTTTGGTTGAAATAAGACTCTCAGCCCAGTTGTCACCAACAGTCATTGGTATAACGGTATCGGTTTGTGTAGGAAGGAAAGTATCCCAATCATATTCGGGTAATATATTTTTAACTATAAACTCAGCACGAGGTTTTACACTGGGGTCGGCTACTCTATTTCTAGCTCCCCAAGAGATGAGATAGTCGGAATAAACAGGTTTTTCTACAGTGGGTAAATTAATGAATGCTGTATCGTGGAGTAGACCATAATTATATTTCATCATAGCTTCAGTAAACAAATTAGCGGTATCTTCAAAAGGTGTGGAGTAACTGTAAAAACGGTTAGCCGTATCAGCACCAAATAAGGCTCCAACATAGTCGGCTAGAACATTTTTTTGATTATCTGTTGCCTTTTTTCCACGATAAAGAATATTGCCAAAATCAACCAGTTCATTAGAGCGTAAAGGGCTTGAGTCGTATAAATTTTTGGTCAAGTAATTATCTGAATTTTTAGAGAGAGCAGCAAAAATAGTGTCACTTTTATCTATAGAAGAGAGTGAGAATGGGGGAGCATAATCATTAGCATGTGCAAGCTCGTGATATAAAACATTTGCAAGCGGGTAGATAAGATAATTGAGAGGACGCTCAAACTTTCCATTTAGAGGACCGCCCATATAGACAAGTTGGTTATTGATACTATAGCGCTCTATATTAATCCATTTTAAATCATTGCCATAGTTGTTACGTGGGTCTTCTCTTTTAGAAATGGTATCGCGCTCTTTTTCTGTTAGCCAAAAATATTCAGCATCTATATGTATGGCGCCTGATCCTGGCCAATAATAAGAAGGGCGAATATCATCATCAATAACAATAGTGGTTACAGCTCGAAACATTCGTTTCAAGTCGATTGGTAATTCTGGTAGCAATGTTTTAAACCGATCTCCCATCCATTGGTGCGATACAACAAGTCGATCCAAAATGTCTTGGTCACTTGGGTTCATGGTGTCTTGTCCAAGCAGTGGTAATTTTACTAAAGTACAAGAAAAAGAAGGGTTGGTGACACTGGCACATTCTTTGAGTGTTTTGTTGTACTTCCCGCTAGAGTTATAGGCAAAAAGATTGGAGTAATTGTTCTGTGTAATATCAAGAGGGGCTGTTTCTCCTGATGCTCCGCCTCCACCGCATGCACTTAAGAGTAAAAAACTACTGAGTAATAGAGCTAAATATCTCATCCTTTGATTCCATCCTTGTGAAAAATATAAGCAGATAGTATAGCTTAATGGCAGCCGAATAGCACTCGACTGAGGTTTAATCGATTGAATTAATAGAAGATAGATCTTTTTAAAGAGCCTTGGATACGGAGCTAAATAAGGTGTATCAAAGGGATTGTAAGAAAATATGCTTGAATCCAAGCAAGCTATAAACCCCTGTTTATCTGTTTTAAATATACCCGCTATATTGCTTTGACATATTATGGATATGACATCTTTGATGTGTTTTAAGAATTACAAAAATAATAATCAAACAAGATACTTTCTACGATTAAAATCACCTTATATCAATCGACATTGCTATGAATCCTTCCATCCAAACGAATACATTGCTGAACCTAGGATCAAATGATTTAGCCAATATTGGCGTAATTAGAGTGCTTTCTTTGTCCGCTGTGCTGCTGTTTATTTTTCTTATTCCTTGGGGAGATGGTGCTTTTGACGGCTTACCACGTTTGGGAGGTATATTAGCCTTTGGAGCAACTTTTCTTTACCTTATCGTTCACGGCTCGCATCGATATTATAATTCATTTCATTTTTTCACTATTGTTTATGGGGCATGGATACTATTTTCAGTGCTTTGGTCGCCTGATCAAGAGTATGGCTTAGAAAAAGTGATTACCAATACGCAACTTGTGCTAATGGTTTTTATGTTTACTTTGGTGATTCAGTCAAAAAAAGATATTGATATGGCCTATCAAGCTTATGTATTAGGCAATGTGGTAGGTTCAGGGATTATTATTTATAACTATATTAATGGTATAGAGTCTCCTTACTATAATCGTTTCGGTATTAAAAATATTGAAACGGATCAACTTTCAGTAATTTTAGCCTTAGCTATGCCAATGGCGGCCTACCTTTCTACACGTTATAAACATTGGTTGTTAAAACTATTCAATGTGCTGGCAATGCCATTAGTTTTTTATGCGATTTTCTTAACGGGAACACGTACAGGTTCGATTGTTGCCATGTTAGGTATTTTTTATTGGGTATTTGCAAATAGAAAAGCATCGGTCAGTATTAAAGTTGCAATAGCAGGTGTTTTTGTGATTGCAGTTATTGGTATTGCTAGTTTTGCACCAAAGGCTTCTGTCGATCGTATTTTATCCGCGGGTAAATCTATTTCTTCAGGAACATTAAATTATCGTACTGTTATTTGGAGTGGCACGATTGAGCAGTGGAAAGAAGACCCGATTACAGGAATAGGAACAGGTGGCTTGGGCTATGGATTAAACCATGAGCATATTAGTTATCGTTCAGCACATAATACCTATCTTGAGCTATTAGCTGAAAATGGAGCGATTGGTTTAGCCATTTATTTATTAATGTACACCGCATTACTGTATTACTTATTACAAACTAGAATAGATGATAAGTCTTTTCTACTCTCACTTTTAATGGTTGTCATTATTAGTCAGTTGACCTTACATACACACAATAATAAGGACACCATATTTGTTTTTTCTATGGTTGCACTGCATGCGATGCAACGGCTACGGGAAGATAAATTAAATCTTGCGCAACATCAATCATCAAATATCAATAGAGCTCAAGTCTAGAATTAATAGAGAGCTCCACAATAATAAGAAAAGCTATGTTACTAAAAAATAGTGCTATCTATATGTTAGCAAAAGCAGTGCCTGCACTTGCAGCCTTCATCGCTTTAAGTTTCTATACTCATCTACTCTCTCCCGAAGAGTATGGTCTCTATACTTTGATTTTTACAGCCGCAGTGTTTGCGCATAACACCGTGTTTAATTGGATATGCATGGGAACAATGCGATTTTGGGCAAGCTCACGCTACAGTGATGATGCTTTTATTAGCTCAATTACTATTGCTTACTTTAAAGTGTTGCTAATTATTATTGTTCCCTTGCTGATTAGCCTATTTATTTATTGGGATTCTGATGTAAGAACATGGATTTTTGGTGGTTTTCTTTTAACCCTGACACTGGCTTTATTTACTATTGTACAAATATTGCTAAGTGCGAAAATACAACCGCTAAAATATGCACTACTTACCATCAGCACGGCAATATCAACGTTAAGCTTAGGCGCATTACTGGCGTATTTAGGTTACGGAGCAATCGGAATTATTGCAGGAATGTCGGTTGGGTTTTTTATCCCATCCTTATTTATGAGCTTAACGACGTGGAAAAAATTCGATAAAAAATCCTATGATAAAGCCTTATTTAAGCGACTATTAGTTTATGGCTTACCCTTAGCAAGCGCGGCCCTTCTCGAAGAGTTCACCAAAAGCGCAGATAGATTTATGTTGGCAGCGATGCTGGATAAATCACAGGCAGGGCTATATGCCGTTGGTTATGATATCTCTGGAAACTCGGTCTTTATGCTGATGACTGCTATTAGTCTTGCAGCCTATCCCATTATCATCAAACTATTAGAAAATGATGGCAAGCAAGCAGCTTATGAATACTTTGAAAAATACACAGTGCTCTTGTTAGGTATCGCAATACCAGCAGTACTGGGCTTAATTCTGGTTGGATCAAACCTTGTTTCCTTGGTGATTGGTGTTGAATATCAAGCAACAACACTTCTTTTATTACCTTGGATTACCGTTGCTTTACTGTTACTTGGTTTGCAGGTGTTTTATTTCGACTTTGCCTTTCAATTAGGCGATCACGCCATTGGCATTGTGAAAATAGGTGCTGTTATTGCTATTACTAACCTATTTTTGAATTACTGGCTTATTCCAATAATGGGTATACAAGGTGCTGCGATTGCAACGATTAGCTCCTTTGCTTTGGGTAGTTTTCTAAGTTTTGTACTCGGACGAAAATATTTCAGAGTACCTTTCCCGATGATGGATTTTATTAAAATACTACTCGCTACTTTTGTTATGGGGCTAAGTCTGTGGTGGTTTAAGGATTTGATAGGTTGGGGCTGGTTATTAGTGCAGTTACTAATAGGTATTGTTAGCTATTTTGTAATGATCATTGCCTTAAATGTCATGGATATGAGAGCGCAACTTTTACAACGCCTTTTATCAGAGAAAGGTGTTTGTAAAGTATAAATAAACATAAAATAATTTTTAGAACACTCAATAACTAATAAAAAGAAGATGTTATGGATATACAAATACTCAATAAAGATCAGTCTTTTGATAAGCTAGCAGACGCAGAATTTATTGCTCAATGGAAAGCGTTGAGCAAGCAGTCAAGTGACTTTAGCCTGATACAGGAGTGTGGCTTTGTAACTTCTTGGTATGCGTCGTATAGAAATAAATATGATCCGATACTGTTATTGGCATATGACCAAAAAGAAGAATTAGTGGGTATTTTACCGCTTGCTTTGCATCAGCAAGAAAAATCAATTTCTCATGCGGGAGATGATCAAGCGGAGTATGCAGGCTGGGTGTGTAAGCAAGGGCATCAAGAAGAATTTTTAATACTTAGCTTAATTCAATTAAAGCAAAAGTTTGGCTTAAAGAAGTGGCAGTGGGGATGGTTGCCGCCACATACAAATATTGACTGTCTCCAATCAGAAAAGCTAAAAGATCATGGTATTTATATCAACCTTAGTGCTTATGAATCTCCTATTTATAACTTAAAAGATAGTGCAAGAATTAAGAAGTTGAGGAAGAGTAAATCTATCCGCTCAAATATCAATCGATTAAAACGCTCTGGAGATTTAAGAGTTGAGCGAATTACTGATGTTAAAGTGGCAAAAGAAATTTTTATCGATCTAAAGAAAAAAGCAAATTTTAGAAACCTTGCTGCCTATAATAATATCCCTTTTGAAGATGATAAAAATAAAGAGCACTGGCATTTAGATCATTTGGCAAGTGGGGAGGGGGCGCATTTTACGGTTCTGTGGCAAGGGGATGAATTATTAGCCTGTAATTTTGGTTTTTGCTCTGATGATACGGTGATGATGGGTTTGGTTACTTACAATCCTGTACAAGGCGAGTATTCACCTGGAAGCATATTTTTGATTATGCTCATTGAATTTCTCACGGAAGAGGGATTTCATTATCTTGATCTAACACCAGGTGGAGACCCTTATAAAGAGCGTTTTTGTAATGCACATCAAACATTGTATAAAGCTGTTTTTTGTTTTAGCCAAGTCTGCAAATTTAAAGATGATTTACTCACTTCGGTCAAAAATAAAATTAAGCAAAAGTACTCCTATCGAGATTTAGTGCAGATTAAATCAACTGTCGAAAAAAAGGTAAAAGGTTTGCTCGCCTATGATTCAGACCAATTATTTAATAAAAACAATGAGCTATTTAAATATACAACAGGCGTTGATAATACTGAGGCATTGAATATAAGGGTACAAAAGTATGATGATTTACTGTTGTACAAAAATACAAAAGGCTATAAGCAACATAAAGATATAGTGTTTTCCGCCCTGCGAAGTTTTGAAAGAGGAGATACCTTATATTCGTTACTAAATGAGGGTGAGCTAGTAGCCTTTGTATGGCGTTCTACATCTGGAAGAAAGCATTTGGATAGTCAAATAAATGACTTAACGAATGCACTTGGCAATGAAACTTTACTCTATGGACTTTATTGTTTGCGGGGAAATAACGAGAACAAAGTCCTAATTAGTTTTTTACAGAATGTCATGCAGTTAATAAGCTTAGAAAGTGCGACGGATAGCTATTTACTAAAACCATCAGCAATAAGTGCTAACCTTATACTAGAGGCTGGACTGACCCCCATTAGCTTAATGGAAGTAGGAGTGGCGGCTACCGTTTGATCTGTTATTTTTAAATATTCTATTCAGAGCTGATCCTAAGCGCTTGCTTTGTCCTGCCTTGACTACGCCAAGGAAGTTACCAGTATTTATGCGCTTCTAAGAGGAAATTATGCAAGTAACAGTCGATATAGAAATTAATCAGCCCAAAGCACGTGTTTGGGCTGCGATTACAGCGGTTGAAAATTTCTCTAAGATGATTCCCAGCATCACTGACTTGAAAGTGCTGAGTCAGCCCGAAAATGGCATTGTGGGATTAAAGTGGCAAGAAACAAGACTCATGTTTGGCAAAGAAGCTTCTGAGACGATGTGGATCACAGAGGCTGTCGATAATGAATATTATTACACGCGTGCAGAAAATCATGGTGCGATCTACATTACTAAAATGGCACTGAGCGAAGCGACCGACAGTAAAAGTACTTTGTTAACCATGTCGTTTACAAGTGAAGCGCAATCACCCTTTGTGAAAATAATATCAGCCGTAATGGGGGTTCTTATGAAGCGACCCATGGGAAAATTATTACGTAAAGATCTTGCCGATATAAAGCAGTATGTAGAGAGTACTCCATAACATCAGTCGTATAAGGTAGGATTTCTACTTTTTAGAGCCTTGCTCATACATTTTTACAGCGGCATTCATTTCTTTTAATAGCGTCAAATTCATCTCTGCTATTTGCAGTAATGATGCTTTGCTGGTCTCTGCTTTTTCAATCAACGGCTTAAATTTATCCCAATGCTCTTGCACCAATGCTAGTTGTTTAAGTATTGCCGTATCTTTTGTCGCAGGTAAGCCCAAATCATCATTACCACTGACTAAACCCTGTAAGGTTTTATCAAATAGCTCCAGCGTTTTTTGTAAGCTATCGCGATTGCTAGATTTATCAATATCAGTTGCTATCAGCAGTAATTCCTTGGTCATTTTTTGGGTCAACATGCGTTGCTTGCCCGCTAAATTAATTACCTTTCCTAGCTCTGCAATCTCATCATCACTAAGTTCCGTGCCACTGGACTCCTCATAAAGATTCACAGCTTTGTTCATTTCACGCAGTAACGGCAAGTTTTTAGCCGCGACCACCTTCAATTTTTTAGTATCACTTGCAGAAATAAGTCCTTTTATACTGGGTTTAAATGTCATCCAAAGCGCAGTGATATGGGTAAGCTGTTGCTGTGTTTCTTTATTCTGTGTTTTAGTTAAACCTAAAGACTCGTCACCTTTTTGTAAGCCAAGCAAAGTTTTTTCAAAGAGTGATATGCTGGATTGAAGATTACTTTTGTTCTTCTCAATATCAATTTTTAAGCCAATTAATAAAGCCTCTTTGGTCATCTTTTGAGTTAGCATACGTTGCTTGCCCGCAAGATTGATTTTGATAGCAATTTGTTTTGATGTTTGTGCAAATGCAACGCTGGTGATTGCCGACATTTGTGCCGCAAAATCTGCCAAGCGATCATTTGCTTGAAGCCCTAAAGGGGCGCAGAGGAGAAAAGTAGCGAGGTAAATCTTTTTCATGGCATAGCCTTTGTAATTTTTTTTGATTATGACTGCTTGATAATAAGCCATTTATAGGCGTGATTTGTTGATATGGCAAGTTTTACTAAAGACTATTCTCAATTATAATTTTGAGTGCTCTAATAGCAAATATGCTAAAACTGTAGAGTAGCTGAATTGT
>DQSN01000007.1 GCA_015663245.1 Leucothrix mucor | reverse complement strand
CGTTCTTGTGGATAAGCCATCTTTTGATCCTATCCGCCCCTCTGTTTTTTAACATTTTAGGGGTGACAACTATCCTGACATAGGGGGTACTGGTCGGGATATCGAAGTTTATGCTATTGATAAATTTTGAGCAGTCTTTATGCTCAGCTTCACAAAGCTATATTGACCACCTACTTAGGTGATGTATATATTTAGAATTGCTATTAGATTTTAAGAAAAAGGAGATGATTTATTCACCTCCTTTTTCTAATGCTTAGGGCGTTTTTTCTACTGTATTACTATCAGATTCATCTGTTAGTTTTTTCTTCATTTGATCTATTTGAGCTTTCTGCGCTAACTCTTTCTCAGTGGGCTTTTCAGGTGTTTCTGTATCAAAGCCCATGTCTTTTTGTAGACCAGCAGTTAAGTCCTTAATACCAACCCCTGATAGTCCAACTTCTTTCAGTAGGTTCTCTACCATAGGGGCTTGAGCTTTATAGCGTAGAGCGCTATCAACAACTTGATCGGCCAAGCTACCGCCGCCGCCATTATGACCGCCACCACCGTTTCCACCACCAGCACTACCTGTAAGATGAGACATACCATCAATTTGCATGATTTTAATACCTTCGATATTTTCAATCGGTTTAACACTTTCTTTGATGATATCAGGTAGTTGAGCAACAATTTTTTCTTTGACTTGCATGGATATTTGCTCATCAGAGAGGATGTTCGCAGCTTCGTTTATAGCATGCTTACCAGCAGCATCAACGGCATAACGTATTTCTACTGCACTTGCGTTTAACTTATCGGCCGTTGCTTGAGCCGTTGCGAATATCTCTGTTCTCTCTGCTTCACGCGTTGCGCTAATGATTTCAACATCTTTGTTACGTTGCGCCATTGTGGTTTCTTTAGCGGTTATAATTTCTTCCTTTTTAGCTATCTCTGTTGCTTGGACTTCATAGGTCTTTATCCATGCTTCAGCTGTCGCTTTATGAGCAGCTGCAACGGCAATTCTTTCTTCCATCTTAGCTTCTTCTTTTTGCTGGTCTTTATCTAGTTCAGCTTTAGCAATTGCTAATTCTTGCTTCTGTTCTGCAAAGACTTTGTCTTCTTCAAGTTTTAGCCTCTCTTTATGGGAGTTTACATCACTGGCTTTAATTTCAACTAATTTATTATTTTTCACCTCAGCTTGTTCTTTTTCATTTTCTGCAATTCTTTTCTCGATATAGGTAATACCTTCGACATCAAGTGCATTTTTTCTATCAAAAAATTCAATGTCTGTTTGATGTAACTTTGCTATAGCGACAGATTCTAATTGTAAGCCAAAGCGTTTGAGATCCACGCCAAGTGCTTCATCAACGATGTCGTTGATCTGGTCATTGTCATCATGCAAAGATTCGAGTGTCATTTTAGCAGCGGCTTCACGTAATGCCTCTACACAGGATGCTTCTAGTTGTATTTTTAGTGCTTCTGTATCTTGTGTCTTTTTACCAAGCGTTTGTCCTGCAAGCGAAATTGCTTTTGGTTCAGGAATAACACGAATAGAAAAGTCAGCGGTTATATCAACACGTAAACGGTTTTTAGTGATAAAGGCCTCATGTTTTTCACGCGTAATTTCAAGTTTGATAATGTTGAGATTAATGGTGAGTGCATCATGCAGGAGAGGTATAACAAAACCACCATTATCCATGATGATTTTCTCACCGCCCAAACCCGTACGAATAATTGATATTTCTTTGGTAGCACGTTTAAAAAATGCTACAAAAAATGCGGCTGCGAGAATAAGGATTACAGCAATAATACCGCCATACCAGAGTAGAGAACCAAGTTCCATTTGATGCACCTATAAAAAAGAGTTAAAGATATTATTGATCTGGGGACACGCCAGATTTATATACCAATAAATGTAAGTTAGATATGATATAAAGTTATAGCCGTAAACTACTCTAAATGAAAGTAATTTACTAGTCGTGGAATTAAACATATCTTATTTTTAGATCAATAATCAACCAAAAATAGCAATTATTTTTTTAATTACTTTATAGGGCAGGGCAGGGGGGAGTGATTCTCTTCAACTCTCTGTTTTTTTCATATGGATATTCTTTTTATACCATTGGCTACTACACTAAATATAGGAGGGGCTATTTTTTAAGGATAACAAATAATGAAAAATAGTATGCGGTTGTTTCTTATATCTTTATTTCTGGGAATCTTTTTAATATCTTGTAACTCAATAGTCGTGAAGGAGGAAGGGAGTAATATAAAATCTGTTTCTGTAGTCCGTAGTGGCCCACCAGGTCCGTGGTTTAAGGCTTCGACTTCTTTGACTCTTAGCAAAGACTTATTGCTTACGGCTGTGAGAAAAAATCGTTTGGGTAAAGTTGAAAAAAGAGTGAAAAAGCAAGTCACACAAGCTCAGTTTGATCATGTAATCGGAAATTTAAAAACAGCTAATCTTAGTAAGCTTAAATCTAAGATGCTTGAGCATGCACCTTTGGGTGGTTCTATTTCTACGATATTGCTTGAAACTGATCAACAAACTTATAGTTACTCTGATGGCTATAAAACAAAGGCTCCACAGCTTGTAAGGCAGTTAGTTACTCGATTGGGAAAATTGGTGCCTTAAACTTTACAGAGGCACTCATAAAGGAAGGTGGAAATTCCTACCTTCCTTTATGATTGAATTCGCGATGATAAATATAAAAAGGGCATTTGAATACATGAAAAGAATAGAGCAATTACACTCACTATCGAAGGAACATCACTTGTCGTTGGTATTGGCTAGCAAATCAATTAAGGTGGCAAAGAATGCAAGTGCAGAGGAAATTAAACAACTTTGCAGAGAGATTTCTAGTGACTTTGACAAGCGTTGGGAGGCGCATTTCGCAAAAGAAGAACTATCGATATTTACTGTTTTTGAAGATAAATACCAATCACAATTAATTGTTGATGCTAATGAAGATGCCGAGCTGACTGAGTTATTACGAAAACAGCATGATCAAATGCGTAGTATGTCGGCAGAGATGGCGGGAGGGCGTATCGATCAACTAGCTGAGTTTGGCTGTTTGCTAAGGGATCACACGCGTTTAGAAGAGCGACGTTTATTCCCGCTAATATCGGAATTATTTGATAAGCAAGAGCTGGACTTTGTCGCGTCTACAACTAGAGACTAAATTGCAATTCTTTCGTGTGTGGACCTAATGACTTGCCGATACAAACGTCAAAGTAATATGCACATCAGACTATCTTCAAATACCCCGTACCCAGAACAATCCTAAAACCATTAAGATTCCCATTAATCGACGTTGATTTGTGGGTAAGCCCAATATTTTTCACGACCGCTCCACGCTTTGCAGTAAAGTTTGCTCCTGTTATAAACTTATCCTTAGTCATAACTGCTGAACATCCAACGGTAAAGGGTACGCCGTTTATATCTAAGGTCGGCTCATCCACTGCGCGCATATCTGCCATTGCCCACTTCTTCACATCATCTTCGATATAAAGCATTTCCAACAATTCATCTGGCCATCCCAGACCCGTGAGGTGATTCAATAAGCGCCAACTCATCGCCTGAACGGCCGCAATTTCTGACCACATGCTGTCATTTAAACAGCGCCAATGATTAGGAGCCATTTCCTCTGGATTTTCGATTTGATGAAGGCAAGTTGAGCAAACTAAAATGGATTTATCTAAGCTTCTTTGCGTGATGGGAGGAATATCATAAGCCGATAAACCTACATCAGACTTACAAAACTCACATTTTGAATTCCCGCGTTTTAATAGTGCGTCATCAATAGGCATTACAAACCCAACCGTTGATTAAAAGTGTGATTTTAAAGGATTTGAGTACCTTTGTGTAAATATAAATACTTGGAATATCCATAGAGACACTTATTAGATGTCGTTAGAATTTTTTTAGAAATATAGCCAGAGATTAAACTGCAACCTCCCCTTTTATATGTGGATGGCTTTCATATCCTTCCAGCTCGAAATCATCAATGCTGAAATCAAAAATGGATGTAACTTCAGGGTTTATTTTCATGGTAGGTAAGGTATAAGGTGTGCGACTAAGTTGTAACTCTGTTTGCTCCATGTGATTGGAGTAGAGGTGAGCATCACCTAATGTGTGAATAAACTCGCCTAGTTGTAAATCACAAACTTGTGCAACCATCATGGTTAATAAAGCGTACGATGCGATATTAAATGGCACGCCTAAAAATATATCGGCACTGCGTTGATAGAGTTGGCAAGAGAGTTTTCCATCGGCAACGTAAAACTGAAAAAAGGCGTGGCAGGGTGGTAATGCCATATTTTCTATTTCAGCAACATTCCATGCGCTAACAATAAGGCGACGTGAATCAGGATTGTTTTTGATTTGATCGATGACTTGTGAAATTTGATCAATATGCTCTCCGCTAGGCGTAGGCCAAGAGCGCCATTGATAACCATAAACTGGCCCTAAATCTCCTTTATCATCTGCCCATTCATCCCATATCCGCACACCATTATCTTTGAGATATTTGATATTGGTATCACCTTGCAAAAACCATAGTAGTTCGTGAATAATCGAACGTAGATGGAGTTTTTTGGTGGTGATAACAGGGAAGCCTTCACTTAAATCATAACGAGACTGATAGCCAAAAACTGATTTTGTACCAGTACCAGTGCGATCTTCTTTTATTGTGCCGTTATCATTTACATGACGCATTAAATCGAGGTATTGCTTCATAAAGATCTTACCAATAGAGTGGTTTTCTGCTAGTCAGTTGCTCCATGCTAGCTCCCTGAGCAGAGTCTAAGAGTGTATATGGAGAAAGGGCGCTTGAATTTGGTTTACGTAAAAAATAGCTTGTTAAGTTCTGAGCCAGGATCATCAACCCGCATAAAGGCTTCACCGACTAAGAAGGCATTGACATTACTGCTACGCATTTTTTCCACATTGTCAGCAGTATGAATACCACTTTCTGTCACTACAATACGATCCTCTGGAATTAACGGTAGTAAATCAATGGTGGTATCTAGGCTAGTTTCAAACGTGCGTAAATTACGGTTATTGATGCCAACAAGTGTTGCGCCAAGTGGTAGAGAACGTAGCAACTCTTCTTTATCATGCACTTCAATGAGTACATCCATACCTAACTCGCATGCTAAGGTGTAGAGGCTTTGTAAATTATCATCATCCAAAATAGAAACGATTAGCAAGATGCAGTCTGCTCCCATTGCCCTTGCTTCATACACTTGGTATGGCTCTAAAATAAAATCTTTGCGGATAACAGGGAGCTTACAAGCAGAGCGTGCTTCTTGTAAGTATGCTTCTGATCCTTGGAAAAAGTCTTTGTCGGTAAGTACAGAGAGGCAACTTGCGCCTGCTTTTTCATAGCTAATTGCGATTTCAGCAGGGTTGAAATTCTCACGCATTACGCCTTTACTGGGTGATGCTTTTTTGATTTCTGAAATAATGGCTGATTTATTGGCAGTAAGATTTGCTTGCATAGCGCCAACAAAAGGGCGCAGGGCTGATGCATTGGGAATTTCTTCTTTTAGTTGATCGATACTTTTAAGAGCTTCGCGTTCGGTAATTTCTTCGTATTTACGTTTAACAATTCTTTTTAGAATATCTGGGGTGTTGTTGCTCATAGAAGGCTTCTTGTGAAAATTTATATTATTTAAGTTTCCCGTATTTCGTTGGGTTCATACGGGTTACAATTTTAGTACAAGTGTGTGCAATTAATTTGTTTTAGCAACTAACGCTGCTAGTTTTTCACCCGCCTTTCCAGAAGCCAGTACTTCCAATGCTTTATCAATACCTGCTTGGTGAGAGTCTGCCAAACCCGCAACATATATTGCCGCACCTGCATTTAGAGCAACAATATCTCGTGCGGTACTTTCTTTATTAGTAAACACACTTTGTACCATTGCTAAACTTTCGTTTGCGTCGGCAACGCGAACATTGTCTAAAGATTGAGTTTTCAAGCCAAAATCTTCGGGTGAGATGGTGTACTCGGTGACTTTACCGTCTTTAAGTTCGGCAACAAAAGTGGGAGCGGCAATGCTTATTTCATCTAAGCCATCATCCGCATTAACAACCATTACATGATGATTGCCTAGTTTTTGCAAAACATCGGCTAAAGGTCTAACCCATTCGCGAGCATAAACACCTAGTAATAAATTAGGTGCGCCAGCAGGGTTAGTGAGTGGGCCTAGCAAATTAAAAATAGTACGCACCCCCATCTCTTTACGTGGACCAATCGCGTGTTTCATGGCGCTATGGTGCATTTGAGCAAACATAAAACCCACGCCTAGCTCTTCAACACAGTCTTTGATGGTTTCAGGAGAGGCGGATAAATTAACACCAGCCGCCTCTAATACATCAGCTGCACCTGATTTACTAGAGATTGAACGGTTACCGTGCTTCGCCACATGCCCACCTGCTGCGGCAACCACAAAGCAGCTCGCGGTGGAGATATTAAAGGTACTACTACCATCGCCGCCTGTACCCACAATATCGACTAAGTTATCTGCTTGAATTTCCACTGGCGTTGCTAAAGAGCGCATAACCGAAGCCGCTGAGGTGATTTCATCAACCGTTTCACCTTTCATGCGTAGACCAATTAGAAAGCCCCCTATTTGTGCAGGCGTTGTTTGACCTGTCATGATGAGTTGCATTACATCAATCATTTCTTCTGCACTGAGGTTTTCTTTGTCGATAACTTTCTGGATGGCTGTTTGTATATTCATAGATAATGGTAGGGATAGTTTTAGAAGGTAGTTGCATATGTTAGCATGATGCGCTTTATTTTCAGTAGGCGAATACAATGTTTTTTAAGCCAAGCGATCACCCAGGTTCCTTTGAGCGTCACCTATACCGCAGAGTGGATAACCCTTTGTTTGCGAATCAAACAGAGTTGACGGATGAGACCTTGGAAGAGGCGCAGCGCCAAGACCATGAAGTTATCGTGCAGTTTATGCAAGTCTTCCAAGAAACATTGGAAAAAACGGTGGCTTTAAAAGGTACAGAAGAAAGTGATGTGGTACTGGAGTTAAAAGATCGCTTGGATAAATTATATGAGCAAGCCTCAGCTATTGGTGATGATCAAACTAAAATCCGTGAAGCCATTGTGAAATTATTGCAACTAATCATGGCATCTGTGCGTAAAGGAGCAGGAGATGATGCGCATGCACATCAAGAGTTGGATCAAGAAGACGAAGCACGTCAAGCTCATTTTGCGCTATTAGAGACCTCAATTGTTGCCGATATACTTAACCCAACATCGCCCATTGCCGAAGATGAGCTAGTTCCTGTTTTATTGGGTGCAGAAAAAGATGATCTAGCTTTAGTTGTACAAATCTTTGATGAAGAGCAAATAAAAATAGTGATTAAAGAAAGCGCAGAGTTAGTACTTAAATTAGAAAAGCAGGGTGTTGATACGCAAAAGGCTTCTGAAAATGCTGTTTTTATTCAGGGTTATTTAGAATATCTGCGTTTAGAAAAACATTAATCAGAAAAATAAGCGAGCAGTATCAATGCAAAATAATATGATTCGATATGTTCGTCAGTTGTTACTGCTATCTATAGTGTTATTAGGTGTTGCCTGTAATAGTAATAGTAGTAGTGAAGAGCTTGAGTTTTCTGAACTAATGGCACCATTAAGGTGTACGATTCCTGGGGTCATCCAGCTTGATACTGAAACAATCAGTGCTTTGGATAAATATAAAAAATAGTAGGGATTTTATCAGCTATATTTTGTGCTTCTCAAGAGATTGATAAATAATAAATTTTCGCTTACGCTTCTAAGTTGGGCTAAAGCCCAGCTAAGTCTTGAGATAATCCAATCAGAAACAAAATGCCTACCCAATAGGGTAACTTAATTTCTTTAAAGTCCCTAAATAGTCATTATTTTCGATAGTAATTGCCTGAATGCTGTGGCGTAACTCAGTATTGTTAATCAAGACTGCTCTAATAGGCTTGATCAGAGTATCTCAATGGTTAACTCTTAGAAAAGTTACTACGAGATTCAGTAATAGACTCAAGACATTGCGCTACTTGAGGGTTAAGTTGTAGTATTTTTCGCATTGTATTGCGTTCAATAGAGGCAATTTCTATATCACCATTAGCGACAATATTCGTTCGGTACGGTTGTTTGCGAATCATGCCAGCAACCCCAAAAAAATCACCTCGTTTTAACGTTCGTCCTGTGCTGAGTATGCCGTCACTAGAAGCAAATTTTTCTATCGCTTTGCCGTCTAAAATAATAAAGAAGTTTTCTGAAATAGTACCTTTCCAAGCCATGCACTCTCCGTTGCCATAGGTTTCTATAAGGCTATGTTTAGCAAGTTCATATAAATCCTCCTCACTGAGATCAAGTACACCAAGGTCTTTTAGGCGTTTTGCAGTTTGTTCTGTTGTTGGTTCTGGCGCGGACATTTCTTCACCCTTGAAGGTGTAAATTTCATGAGCACGGGTTGGGAATGTGATGCCTTCGCGCTGGTTGGAGTACCAAAGTCGTGAGACAAAATCATCTCTAATAGCAGGTTGTCGGTCATAATTTCCAATGAAATAGCGAACTTCATAGTGAATAGAAAATTCATCATAGGATATTAGCGCGGCAACAGGAGGTGGAGTACTTAGTATTCCCTCCGTTGCTTTAATGGCGTCAAGGAGTACTTTTTTTACTTTTGTGGGAGGATCATCAAAGGATATGTCAAAACCAACACGTTCCATATGAT
>DQSN01000193.1 GCA_015663245.1 Leucothrix mucor | reverse complement strand
GAAATCACCTACCGCTGGTTATAAAACCTTATTTCAATATGCTGCTAGAGAGGTCTACGCACCAAACCGTTTACGCGCTAAGACTAACGAGCGCGCATGGAAAATATTGCAACAGGGTTTTAGTATTGATAATACACAACGCCCTAACACCGCTATGGAGCTAATCAATCAACTTAAAAAAGCCGAACAAAAACCACAACGTAACCTATTAAATGAAAGTCCACTAGTTGATGGTTGGTCAGCTAAAAAAATACAACAATGGCAACAGGATATTGCTCAAGCACTAAAGAAACCCGTTGTTTTCCAAGACAGCTTACAAGATGGTAGCTTAGCCCCAAAAATGGTGATTATTCCTAATGGAAAATTTACCATGGGAAGTCCAAAAGATGAGCCTGATAGAGAACCTTGGGATACAGGTAATGAAACACAACACAGGGTAACTATTAACGCCTTTGCTATTGCCCAATATGCCGTTACTTTTGAGGAGTATGCTGTGTACTGTCAACATCTAGATAAAGAGATGCCTGATGATGAAGACTGGGGGAAAGGAAAACGTCCTGTCATTAATATTAGTTGGCAAGATGCAGCTGACTACGCAATGTGGCTGAGCAGGAAAACAGGAAAAAGCTATCGTTTACCGAGTGAAGCAGAGTGGGAATATGCTTGTCGTGCAGGAACAAAAACGTCCTTCTCCTTTGGTGAAACGATTAATAGCGATCAGGCAAACTTTAATTTTAATAAAGGTAAGACTCAGCCAGTCGGCAGTTATCCTGCGAATGCCTATGGCTTGCATGATATGCTCGGCAATGTGTGGGAGTGGGTACAAGACAAGTATCAAGCAGACTATAAAAAACTACCAAATGATGGTTCTGCATGGGAGTTTAATACTGGTGCTCGCCGCGTGATTCGTGGTGGCTCGTGGAACGGCACGCCTAGGTACTTGCGCTCGGCTTACCGTTACGGGAGCACGCCTGACAACCGCGATTACGACCTTGGCTTCCGTCTTGCCAGGTCAAAAGACAAGTAAAGACAGGAGAGCAATACAGTAGCTTCCATGCTCAGCAAGCCCGCGGAGCGGATAAGGCTTGTAGAGTGTGGAAGCTATTGTATTGCGAAAGTAGTGAAAGACTCAGGATGTTATTTTATTGTGGCGTATGCCACATTTTTCCGATGCCCTTAGAGGCGAGGCGTTACCCGCGTAGCGGTCGCAATTTTTTCTCAAAAATAGGATCACTTCATTAATAATCCTGAAATTGAGTAGCATAGATTAGATAAAACCACAGAGAGCACAGAGTCTTCGCCTACTTTTGTTTTCTCTACACCCTGCATCTCTATAAGTCATAAAAAATATGCTACACTTTGTGTACCTAAAACAAGGAGGCAATATGCAGTCATTTCAAGTTTACAGCGCACGAGAATTACGCAACCTTTCTGGCGAGGTTATCCAACAGGCTGAGCAAGGCAATTTGGGACTAATCACCAAGCATGGAAAACCTGCGATGCTGACTATTCCTTTTAATGAGGCACTTTTATCCTTGGGTGTACATCGCTCAATGGCATTAAGCTTATTTTCCTCGGGCTTATTAACCTTGGCACAGGCTGCTAAATTAGCTTCAACACCATTGGAGGCTTTTATTGGTTTATTAGGCGAGGTGGGTATTGATGCGGTTGACTACTCACCTGATGAACTGGAAGGTGAATTGGCACATGCTTTATGAGCATTATTATTGCTGATGCTAGTCCTCTTATTGCTTTAGCAACCATTAATCGTCTTGCCCTATTAGAACAACTTTACCAGCAAGTTTTTATCCCTGAAGCCGTTAAAAACGAACTACGACTATCATCGGATATGCCTGGTGCTAAACGCTTATTGCAAGCGATGGAAAAGGGTTTGATAAAAGTAAGGTCTATTGAATATTCTGAGACAAGTTATCAACAAATTTTGCAAATACTGGACCAAGGTGAAACAGAAGCTATTTTATTAGCCGAATCATTTGCGGATACGGATTACCGCTTTTTATTAATAGATGAACGCAAAGGAAGATTAGTTGCCAAACAACGGGGCATCAATATTGCAGGTACAGGAGCGGTATTACTCGCCGCTAAAAAGAAAGGCCATATCAACAGTGTAAAAAAAGAGCTACACGCTATGCAAGACAATGGTTATCGACTATCAACAGCATTGCAACAACGGTTATTAGCCTTAGCGGGAGAGCTATAAACCATCATATTTTCTCCACCCCTCCCCATCCTCTAAGCACAGCAATTAATAAACAGAGGAAATAATCATGGCATGGTTCAGTAAGAAAAAAACAGATTTAAATACAAGCATCCAACAGCTCAGTAGCAGTAACTTACGCAAAGAGCGTATTCGTTTAGACAATGAAGAACGTCGTTTAAACAAGCAGGTATTAAATGCGCAAAGCAAACGCCAAAAACTACTCAATGAATATCACGGTTGCCGTGAATGCAGTGAAAATCATCAAGCCAAACTCATTGCCCGTAGCCTACAAAATATAGACGATGAAGTACGAGGTTTAGATTTACGCCACGACGCATTAAATAAGCAACAGCGCGTCAACAATGGTTTAGTCGTTCTTAAAGAAAATGAATCATTTGTTACACGTGTCTCAGGCAATAGCCAGCTTAACAGTATGAATATTGTGGAACTACAAACATGGGTAGAGCAAGCCACTGAGAAAGGTGAACTATCAATGGAACGCCTAGAGCAAATGATCGGCACTATGGACGACAACTTCATTGCTTCAGGCTCTCAGCAAGATAGCTCTTTAGATGACTTTATGGCATCACTAGATAATGAAATGCCTGCCACCACGGTAAAAAGCACCGCAAAATCTACCCGCTCTGATGATTTTATAGATGCTTCTTTAGCAAAGGTTGACGAGACTATTTCGCGGATGAATCAAGGCTAAGTTTAATAAATGACTCTTGCTGTCCCAAGATAGGAGACAAAAACAACTCGCACGCCTTCATAATCTGCATCTTCTTTAATCAAAACACCTTTGAGATTATCTACATCAAAGCTTAATCCATCATCAATTACTGTATTTGTAATACAGATATCTTTCATCACATCTACAATAGCATCTACTTCATTGTCAAACTTTCCTAAGAGATCAATATCACGGGTAGGTCTTGCCATTGGTGCTTCCCATGCCCGTAGCATTAAAGCACCTTTGAGAATAAAACTATCTGTGTGTGCTGAGTTCGCAAGCCGATATAAAAACCGCTCCATTGCATAGTACTGGAGCAATTCAGCAAAGGGTCGGTGATCATTTCGGGCTTTGTTAGTCAGCCTTTGACGCACGGATGCAGCTATATTTTTCAAGGTTTTTTGGGTCATAAAGAGGCTTCAAGGTAAGGTGTTATTATGTTTTTTACTCGGCAAATTTTTGCATATTTTATTAATCTACTCACATCAATACGTTGCCTTTCTCGATACATTTTTAGTGCTTCTAATACTACATCCATACCAATTTTATTGCGAAACTTGAAGCAGTCAACTAGCGTCTTTTCGGGATCATAAACCTTAAGCTCAATACCATCCAACAAGTGAGTCTCTATTCCTGCCGCATAGCTTGATGGATTAAACCAGTAGGGCTGAATAGGTGGATAATCAATTTTTGGGGTTTTCCTTCCCATAGGAAGTGCAATATTAACCTCATGAGGAATCTGAGTGGTTAGTTCGTGATAGGACAATGCTGAGATCAGGCAGATAACGGCACTGGGTACGCGAGTTGCCACAATCACTAGATCAGGATCACTTAGTTCAGGTAAATCAGTTAGTCGATAAATACCCCTTGAAAGACGTTCTAACTCACCTTTTTCCAGCAAAGCATATAAAGCACTACGGTGAATACCTGACCTCAATGCTTCAGAGAGACTAATAGTTCCACCGTGCTTTTCAATGATGTATTTTATTTGTGCCTCAGACATATCTACATTCTTTATTCATAAGTAAGGTTTTATTGTCTTATTATAACCTACTCCTGCAAAAAGAATATACTCCACTATTATTAGAGTTTACATATGATTTTTCAATAGATTGAAACTCTATTTTAATCTTTTTTATTATAAAGTTACACTAACTATCAAACGTCAACTAACTTGTCCGGTTCGCGACAACTAACTTGTCCGATTTTGGTTTAACTTTTCTGCTTGTTTTTTTCGGTAGCTTTCTCCTTCTATTTTATAAATATCTGCATGATGTACCAGCCTATCAATAGCGGCTACTGTCATCATATTATCGCCAAAGATACTATCCCATTCACTAAAGGCTTGATTGGTGGTAATCAAGATACTGTTTCTCTCATAGCGATGGGCGATTAATTCAAACAGCACTTGGCTTTCATTGTCATTTTTCTTCACATAGCCAATGTCATCAAGTATGAGCAGTTCATATTTATCAAGCTTTT
>DQSN01000044.1 GCA_015663245.1 Leucothrix mucor | reverse complement strand
TGACGGGAAATTGAATTTCCCAACGGCATTCCCAAACGGGAGTTTGGGTACGAGAAGAGCAGGAGTTTTGGGGCAAGAAGAACGAATAGTCCAACATTTCCGAATAATATGTCATATATTGATTACCTATGAAAACTCTCCTCCTAACTCCCCCCATGACACAGCTAAATACCCCGTACCCCGCAACGGCGTATTTAACAGGCTTCTTACGAAAACAGGGCTACGATACCGTACAACGAGATATGGCGATTGAGCTGTTATTAACAATGCTCAGTAAGGAGGGTTTAGAGGATATTATCGAGCAGGTTGAAGATAATTTTGCTGATGTTGACGACGACGAGTTACCCGATTCAATTTATCATTTTCTCGTCCATTTTGATAAAATTAAAACCTGCATAGAGCCGACCATTCACTTTCTACAAGGTAAAGACCCTAGCTTAGCCTTACGCATATCATCGCGAAAGTTTCTCCCAGAAGGTCCTAAGTTTGATGGTTTGAGTGATATGGAAGAAGCTTCGGGTGATGTACTTAAATGGGCATTTGGTGATTTAGGTACGCAAGATAAAGCCAAGTATTTAGCGACTTTATTTATTGATGATTTAGTCGATGTGATTAAAGATGGGGTTGACCCTCATTTTGAAATATCACGCTACGGTGAGCGTTTAGCTGCATCTAACCCTTCTTTTGATGATTTGTATTTAGCCTTGCAGGGTAATGTTAGCTATACCGAAAAAGGTTTGCAGCAATTACTAGAGCAATACCTTGCCGATGAAAACCCAGATGTTATCGGTATAACCGTTCCCTTTCCTGGCAATATGCTGGGGGCGCTACAAGTAGCTAAACATTGCCGCAAGATTGTGCCAGAGATAAAAATTCTACTGGGTGGTGGTTACATCAATACTGAGTTACGTAGCTTAAAAGACCCACGTTTGTTTGAGTTCGTTGACTATATTTTATTGGATGATGGTGAGCGACCGCTATTAAATCTATTTTCTCATCTCAACGGTAATTGCTCGCACGAGAATTTAGTGCGTACCTTTTATTGTGAGAATAATCAGATTATCTATGCCAATAACACTGATTTTAAAGATGTCCCACATAAAGACATAGGCACGCCAACTTACGATGGTTTACCCATTGATAATTATCTTTCCTTGTGTGAAATGCTTAACCCAATGCATCGTATTTGGAGTGATGGACGTTGGAATAAACTTACTGTTGCACATGGCTGTTATTGGTCGAAATGTAGTTTTTGCGATATTAGTCTTGATTATATAGGGCGCTACGATGAGGCGGGCGCAGATATAATCATCGAGCGTATTGAAAAGCTTATCGCAGAAACAGGTCAAACAGGGTTTCATTTCGTCGATGAGGCAGCTCCCCCTAAAGTGCTGTTTGCCATGGCGCAAAAGCTGATTGATAAAGGCTTGGTGATTACATGGTGGGGAAATATCCGCTTTGAAAAAACCTTCACCCCTGAAAAATGCCAATTACTCGCAGACTCAGGTTGTATTGCCATTAGTGGAGGCTTAGAAGTCGCCTCTGATCGCTTGTTAAAGTTAATGCAAAAAGGTGTCACCGTACAGCAGGTCGCTCGTGTCACTAAAGGTTTTTCTGATGCGGGAATTTTGGTACACGCTTATCTCATGTATGGCTTTCCGACACAAACCGAAGCAGAAACAGTGTTGTCATTGGAATATGTGCGGCAGTTAATGATCAATAAGTGCTTTCATTCTGCCTATTGGCATCGTTTTGCCGCAACAATTCACAGCCCTGTGGGTTTGCATCCCGAAGAATATAGCGTGACGCTAAATCCACCTAAAAATGCACTGTTTGCGAATAACGATATTGAGTTTATTGATACGGTAGAGACAGATCATGAGATGTTAGGTAGAGGTCTAAAGAGGGCGCTGTACAATTATATGCACAATATTGGTTTTGATCAGCCTCTCGATATTTGGTTTGATGAGGCTGTTGAAGTGCCTGTAATAGCGGGTGATTTTATAGAACAATCTTTGCTAAGTCGGGTATCTTAGGGAGTTCTTGAGCATTACAACCACGTTACCCCTTTTAGCTTATCTACTTTTGAAGGCTTTGGTGAGAGAGTGACCGCTGATGGTTTCCAGCGACTGTCCAATGCCGCTATCATTTGTTGGCGTATCGCCTCAGCATAGCTACTACCTTCAAGGCTATCGCCAACCGTACTTTCAAGACCATCTTTTCCCACTGCTTTTAGTTGATACCAAACTCGGTTTGAGGAGCGAAATGAAATATCAGAATTGCTAGCAGTATAGTCTTTCATGGCGGTATCACTTTTTGCGATGATTATCTGTTTTTGTGTGCTGAATGAGGACTGAAAGTATGGGAATTAAGTGATGAACAGATATATTGCATTTTCCACTTAGTGAAAGAGACCTCCTAGTCTAGCTTAGGTAGGATAATTTCCTTAAAAGTTTGGAAATGTAATAGCTCCTAGGCGAATGTAGTTTGTCGCTTTATAATAAGTGTCTTTTGCTCTGGATTTACGTTCCAGATCGCATATGAGGAAATAAAATGTCTGATCCAATCGCGCCTATTGTAGTTTGTGCGCTCTATAAATTTGTCACCTTAGATAATCACACCGAAATTCAGCAGCCACTACTAGCGGCGATGAAAGCCGAAGAAGTACGGGGAACTTTAATTTTAGCGAATGAAGGTATTAATGGCACGGTTGCAGGAACTCGTGATGCGATTGATGCTTTGTTGGCATGGTTGCGTAAGGATTTGCGTTTGACCGATGTTGATACAAAAGAGTCGTTTACTGATGTGTATCCTTTTAAACGTACAAAAGTTAAGTTGAAAAAAGAAATTGTTACGATGCGGGTTGAGGGGGTTGACCCTCTTAGTGTGGTGGGAACTTATTGTACACCGCACGAGTGGAATGAGTTGCTGGCTGATCCTGAAGTTTTGTTAGTCGATACGCGTAATCATTATGAGTATCAAGTGGGTACATTTAAAAATGCAGTTAACCCTGAAACCGCATCGTTCAGTGAGTTCCCGCAGTATATCGCCGATAATTTCGACAAAAATAAGCATAAGAAAATAGCGATGTTTTGTACAGGTGGTATTCGTTGTGAAAAATCAACTGCGTATGTAAAGGAGTTGGGCTTTGATGAGGTGTATCACTTAAAAGGTGGCATTCTTAAATATTTAGAGGAAATGCCCGTTGAAGAGTCTGTATGGGAAGGCGAGTGTTTTGTTTTTGATGACCGTATAACGGTCGATCATCATCTACAAAAAGGTCAATATGATCAGTGTAATGCTTGTCGTATGCCAATCACCGAAGATGAGAAAAAAAGTCAATATTATGTAAAAGGGGTTAGTTGTCCACATTGTTTTGATAAACACAGTGAAAAACAAAAGGCACGTTTTGCTGAGCGCGAAAAACAAATGTGTTTAGCCCAAGAGCGTGGCGAAGTACATATTGGTGGTGCTGTTGCAGCTCGTATTGTGGCTAACCGTGAAGCAAAGTGGCAACGTAAAAATGATCAGCGTGATGCTGAGAAAGAGAGTTGATTTGTTTGTGACCACAGGGAGAGGTGGATTTTTATGTTAGATAATATCCGCATTGTAATGGTTCGTACTTTTCATGCAGGCAACATTGGCTCGGCTGTTCGCTCAATGAAGACCATGGGGTTGAGCCAACTTTATTTAGTTGAGCCACGTGATTTTCCTTCGGATGAAGCAACCAAAATGGCAGCAGGTGCAATCACTGCGATTGAGCAGGTAATTGTTGTTGATAGTTTGCGCGATGCTGTGAAAGACTGCTCTTTAGTGATCGCGAGTACCGCAAGGGTACGAGGCGATGATCTCCCTGAATTATATCCCGAAAAAATGGCAAAAGCTTTACTGGTTGCCGCTAAAAAAGCACCCGTAGCTTTAATCTTTGGACCTGAGCGTATGGGTTTGCATAATGATGATTTAATCTTAGCCAATTATCGCGTGACTATTCCTACAAACCCTGACTACAGTTCACTTAATATTGCAATGGCAGTGCAAACTTTGAGTTATGAGATTTATAAACAGTTTTCAGCAGATACTATTGATGATAACGATGATCATTTATTTGCTAGGGAGCTGCCTAATGCTGCGGAGTTTGAGAGATTTTATTTACAACTAGAAGAAACTCTCACTGAGACGGGATTTATTATAAAAAACCATCCAGGAAAGGTAATGCAACGTTTTCGTAATTTATTTTCGCGTGCGGAACTAGACGCACATGAAATGGGCATCTTACGAGGGGCATTAGCTTCGGTGCAACGCCTTAATAAAGATTAAAAGGTTCTAGGCAGAGCGGGAATGATTACTATATGAATGATCTCAATTGCTAATAGCTCTTTAATTTAATGAATAAGAAAAATAATTTGCAGCTGTAATAGCATTGTCTGG